>JABAAH010000025.1:2234-37208 GCA_014238855.1 Planctomycetota bacterium | reverse complement strand
ACCTACTCTTCTGGAGGCAACAGGTGGCAATACAGCAGCATGGACATTCGATGGGATAAGCCAGTGGGGAAACTGGACTGGAGGCGAGACTGACGTTCACCACTATGCATATGGTGCTTTTACCAATTGCAACATTCTCGATAACAAGACAAGAAACTACCCAATTCGTTCAATTCGTGATGACACATACACCCTGATCTGGTCGCCTCAGCATCAAAACATCACATCCAACGTCACACTCACTCAGGCACTCGATTGGATAAACCATAAAAACAGTGACAAATATCCTGACGTCGCTGCCTCTTGGGTACAAAAATCATACGATGATCCTCAGGCTCACACGAAGACTCTGGTCCATCGTCTTCATCACCGACCTGCGTGGGCTCTTTATGACCGCAAGAATGATCCGCATGAGCTTAAGAATATTGCGGCATCCGAAAGTCATAAAAAGGTCTTTGAGCGACTCCAAAAGGCGCTGCACACATGGCTGAAACGCTGGGATGATAGTAATCCTGTCACGACTGAAAATGCCTTTATTAAAAAATAAAAAGTTTTCTTTTATTAAGATTCATAATCATGCATAACCCTGACAGGAAATCTTTTCCAATGTATTGCAATACAATTTCGTATCGCCGCACACATATTTTTCTTCGAATAAGTAGCTGCTTAATCACCAGCTTTTTCTTAAGCTGCCTTGCTCACTCTACGCAAGCAGGAGAGCAGCCCAATATTATTGTGATTCTCTCTGATGACATGGGCTACTCAGATATTGGATGTTACGGCAGTGAGATTGAAACACCAACCTTGGATCGACTCGCTCATAATGGGATTCAATTTACTCAATTTTATAACACTGGTCGATGCTGCCCAACGAGAGCGAGTCTGCTGTCTGGTCTCTATCCTCATCAAGCTGGTATTGGTCACATGATGAATGATCGGGGCTTCCCCGGCTACCGTGGAGAATTTGGCGATAACTGTTTCACAATCGCTGAGGCACTCCAGCCTGCCGGATACCGGAGTTACATGGCTGGCAAATGGCACATCACACACAACACATCTTCTGAAGACGAAAATGACAAAAAGAATTGGCCACTCCAACGTGGATTCGATCGTTTCTATGGAACCATACATGGTGCCGGAAGCTTCTTTGATCCCAATACATTAGTGCGAGATAATACTCTTATTTCACCCTATGCTGATCCCTCTTACAAACCAGAATCGTACTATTACACAGATGCCATTGCTGATCATGCCGTACGCTTTATTCAAGAGCATGATAACGCCAAACCATTTTTCATGTATGTCACTTTTACTGCTGCACACTGGCCAATGCATGCAAAACAAAAAGACATGGACAAGTATAAAGGTCACTACAAAGAGGGTTACTCTGCAATTCGCGCGACACGGTATCACAAGATGCTGCAACAACATGTTGTAGCCGCAGACGCCACAACACTCTGGCCTCTCGAAGCAAAATGGGGTGAACAGGGTGACTACTGGCCATGGGACGAAAGAAACATGGAGGTCTACGCCGCCATGGTTGACTCCATGGATCAGGGCATTGGCAAAATCATCCACGCCCTTGAAACAACTCACGCACTCGACAACACACTGGTTTGCTACATGCAAGATAATGGAGGATGCGCAGAAAGAATAGGTCGAGGAAATATCGGAAAACCAAAAGCTTCTACACCTCCTCTTCCCCCTATGAAAAGCGATGCACTACAACCAGACATGATTCCAAAACAGACCCGTGATGGGTATCCCGTTCGACAAGGCAAAGGTGTCATGGCGGGCCCGGCTGATACGTACATTGGATATGGTCAGGCCTGGGCAACTGTTTCAAACACCCCTTTTCGAAAATATAAACACTGGGTCCATGAAGGCGGTATCGCAACACCCCTTATTGTTCACTGGCCAACTGGTATAGAAGACGCTGGGCGACTGGAAGAAACTCCAAGCCACTTAATTGACATTATGGCAACGGCGGTCGATGTTGCTCTTGCTACTTACCCAAAGAATAAGACTCCACTTGAAGGCATGAGCCTTCAACCACTTTTCAAAAAAACATCACTGCCAAGACGAAAGCTCTATTGGGAGCACGAAGGCAATCGTGCAATTCGAGATGGAAAATGGAAGTTGGTTGCTGGATTCAATAGCTCCTGGGAGCTGTACAATATTTCTACTGATCGGTCTGAACAACATGACCTTTCCGGCACACAGCCTGAGCGTGCGCAAGCCATGGCAAATGCATGGAATGACTACGCTACTCGGGCACAAGTAGTTGCCTGGGAGAAGGTTCGACCAAACAAAAGAAAAGTGAAAAGTGAAAAGTGACCAGATGCTTTCGAGGTCATGTTTTCATACGTGGATCTAATGCATCACGGATTCCATCACCAAGAAAATTCAGTGCAAAAAGCATGATGGCCATGATGCTACCGGGAAATACAAGCGTCCACCAAAACACGAGCATCTGATTTGCTCCATCATTAATGAGGCTTCCGAGACTCGGCTGAGGTGGTTGTACGCCCAGACCAAGAAATGAAAGAAATGCTTCCTGCAAAATCATTGAAGGAACTGTAAGTGTAAATGTCACGATGACTGGCCCGAGTGTGTTGGGGATTAAATGTCGAAAAATTATGCCTCGACTTGTTGTTCCAAGGCTACGGGCAGCCAGCACAAAATCTTGTTCTTTGAGACTCATAACTTGTCCTCGAACAACGCGCGCTGTCAATAACCAGCCAACAGCACCAAGTGCCAGAAAAAGAAGCAACAAGCTCTTTCCAAGAATGGTGACCAGAATGATCACTAGAAACATGTAAGGCAGCGCGTAGAGAATATCAACGATCCGCATCATGAAGCTATCAACCAACCCACCGCTGTAGCTCGATACGGCCCCGTAAATAGTGCCAATAAAAGCTGCAACTATTGCCGCAAGAAAACCTACGGAAAGACTCACTTGGGCGCCAATGAGAACACGTGTCAGGAGATCGCGACCATAAAAATCCGTACCAAATGGATGCCCTAGGGACGGAGGTTGGGGACCGTATGCCAGGTTTTGCGTGTGTGCGTCATATCCCAAAAAAACACTAAGAATGACAGGACCAAAGAGACAGAGAACACCAAGGCACAATAAAATGATACCACTGGCCAGCGCCATATTGTTTTTTCGCAGTCGTTTCCAAGCATCTTCCCAAAGAGACGTGCCGATAATGAGATCACTCTCATCAGTTTCGTTGCGAGAAAAATTTTTCTGTCGGTTGTTGTTCATGACACGTCAACACGTGGGTCTAAAAATCCATAAACGACGTCGACTAGAAGATTCATGAGAAGGAGAAAAAATGCGTAGAGTAAAACAATGCCCATCACAAGAAAGTAATCGCGATTAAATGCTGCATCCACGAAATATGGTCCAATACCTGGGACATTGAATATTTTTTCAACAACAACACTTCCTGTAAGCATGCTGGCAACAGCTGGCCCGAGATAACTAACAACTGGTAGAAGGCCACCGCGAAGCATGTGTCGCCACACAATCAGTGACTCCGAAAGACCTTTCGCTCGCGCCGTACGGATAAAGTCACTCCGAACAACCTCAAGCATGCCTCCACGAGTGAGTCGTGCAATTGAAGCCGCATAAATTGTTCCGAGTGTAAGACCTGGTAACACCACATGTTGCCAGTCACCCCAACCCGCTGGAGGCAGCAGGTGCAAACGGAGTGATACTGTAAGCACCAGCAAAGGACCAAGAACAAAGCTTGGCACACTAATACCCACAAGTGCTGCAGTCATCGCAACATGGTCCCAGACCGTATTTTGACGAATAGCACCGATAATGCCTGCTGTGATACCGACAAGTAATGACCAAAGGAGAGCAATCGCTGCTAAAGACAAAGTCACAGGAAACCCATTTGCGATAATTTCATTGACTGTCCGCTGTGGATATTTCGTGGACAGACCAAGATCTCCCCGCAGAAGATTTCCAAGATAACGAATAAATTGTTCGGGAAGCGGCTTATCAAAACCGTATTTGGCTTCCAGTTTCTGACGCACCTCAGGGGGTATTTCCTTCTCACTTGAGAATGGTGAACCGGGTGCTAACCGCACAAGAGCAAACGATGCAGCAACAATGACCAATGCAGTTGGTATAAGTTCCAATAAACGCTGTAGAAGAATACGAATCATTGAGACACCTGTCCGCCTTCGTATACATTTTTTCCAGATCCAACGATTACATCATGTGGGTCAAATGACTCATCAATCCACATATATTTCCATGGATGTCGGTCCTGATGATTCCCCCAGATACCCCGTACATACGGTTTAATAAGTTGCGTTCGTGTATACACATAAAGAGGAATCAGTGGTTGTTCATGAAGCGCAAACGCTTCCGCTTCCCTTAACATGCTCAATCGTTCTTCTGCGTCATGCTGTTGATTGGCTTGTTCCAGCAAGGTGTCGTAGGTCGTGCTTGACCAGTTCGAATGATTGTTACCGCAGTCACTTGTAAGGAGTTCTAAAAATGTATATGGGTCCGCATAATCACCAATCCAACCCATCCTACAAATTTGAAAATTTGTTTGTTCAGCATTAGCTAGAAAAACCTTCCACTCTTGATTTGCTAACTCCACTGTAATATCAAGTTCCTGCTGCCACATTGCCTGAATCGCCTCAGCAACTTGTTTATGACCTTCTGAAGTATTGAAAGACAGTGTTACAGGTGGTAGGTCCTGACCCGTTGCATACCCAGCTTCTGCAAGGAGTTGCCTCGCCTTTACCGGATTGTAAACGGGAATATGAAGCCCTTCGTATCCGGCAAGACCATCAGGGACAAGATCGGCTGATCCATGTTGTCCACCACGTGTCACATGTTGAACAAGCGAATCACGATCAATCGCAAGTGATAAAGCACGACGAACCAATGGGTCATCAAGTGGTGGTTCCTCTGTATTGATCCAATAGAAATACACACCTAAATAGGGATGGCTATGGAAATCTTGATATTCCTTAAGATGATCCATAAATTCAGCAGGGAGTGATGTACTACCACCCGGCCAATCAAATTCTCCCGCAACATACATGTTCATTGCTGTTGTTGCACTTTCAACCATAGCAACACGTATACGATCAAGGTTGACTGAAGCGGCATCCCAATAATATTCGTTCTTTTCAAAGGTCATGTGCTGACGAAACCGCCAGTCTGTCATTCGAAAGGCTCCGTTGCAGACAACATATTTCGGGCGCGTCCACAAGTCAGAATCAATGCCTCGATTCTGTAGATCTTGAAAAAGATGTTCCGGAAGAGGCATGAATGAGTAGAAACTCAGAAAGTTGAGAAAATATGGCAGAGGATCGACCAATGTAATTTCAAGTGTGTGTGTATCAATCGCTTGTACACCGAGAGTCTCGACTGCAGCATCACCCCGACTGATTGCTAAACCTTCTTGGAAGATAAATCCATTGCTGGCATATTTGCTGCCGGTCTGTGGATCAACAAGCCGTCGCAAGGCAAAGACAAAATCATCGGCAGTAAGAGCATGCCCATCGGACCAGAATGAGGGACGGAGATAAAACGTATATGTCAGTCCGTCATCTGATATATCCCAATGCGTTGCAATTGCAGGAAGTGGCTGAAGAGTCGCTGGGTGAGCCTGAACAAGTCCTTCAAAAGTATTCCAGATAATTTCACCACCCGTACTATCTGAACATTTTCCTGGATCAAGCCATTCGGGTTCGCTTGAATTATTTATCCAGAGCTCTTCTGGACCATGACGTGGTTCGACAGTTCCAAAGTAAGGTGATTGCTGTTGTTGGCACCCACAGAGCTGCAAACTGGCAGCAATGCACAGCAAGGCGAAGCAACATCCTAACGTCACTTTCTGTGTTATCACTTTCTGTGTTATCACTTTCAACAAAAACAGCAACACAACCATTTCTCCTCTACAACAGAGTAACGTCGGTACTGGCACTTCCTAGTTGGTGGCAACGTACCTGTCACAAGAAGATACTGCTCTTTTGACATACTCACTCGGCACGACCGACACCCCTTGATGCCCTTTTCTGTTTGATGCTCCCACGCTCTATGTCCACACAACATACGTTGTGCTTCTGCCTCGCTCTGTTGCTGAATAATCTGTCTGTTGAACGTGTCATTTACTTTCATACCTTTGCAACACTCTTTTTTGTCAGTCAGATGACAAAACACTGAGAATCGCTGATGCAAAGGCTGGTAAATCACTCGGTCGTCTGCTCGACACAAAATGCCGGTCAACAACAACTGAAGTATCTTCCCAGGTTGCCCCGGCATTGATGAGATCATCTTTAATACCAGGACTACCGGTCACCCTTACACCGTGATAGACACCAGCCGATATTGGAATCCAACCACCATGACAAATAGCTGCAACAAGTTTGCCATGATTTGCAAAGTCACGAACGAGTTGAAGAACCTTCGGATCGCGACGAAGCCCATCAGGCATCCAGCCCCCGGGGATAAGGATTCCATGGAAGTCTTCCGCCTCCATGTCACCAATGGCGGCGTCACTTACACATGGATAACCATGTTTCCCAACATATTCATGCCCCTTTCGGCCGCCAGCGACCGTGACATGCCCGCCCGCTTCTTCAATACGAAGTTTCGGATACCAGAGTTCAAGATCTTCGTAAGCATCACCAACAAAACAAAGCACACGAAACTTCGATAATGGTTGGTCTTCTTGCATTTTCGGTTTTCCTCACGCTGTTCACAAAAAGTGTCAAACACACTCATGGATGGTCTCAAAGTGTGTTCATTTGCATTATCACTGATTCAGTTCCGAGCGTTGTGAAAAAGACAACATGCAAAAATCACGTCAAAAACATGAGATGCGTCAGAAAGATCGGGAAAACCACGAACACCCCTCTCTGGAACTATTTTTCACGGGATACAAATCGTACGTTCAAGACCCCTCAAGACACTCCAAAACTCACCAGATAGGGCATTCATAAGGGTTCTATTTTTTCTGCTTGACGTGAGCCGTGAGGTCGCTACATTCACGCCCCTGCCATATCAAGTGGTCGAAGTAGTAGTAACCACAATATGTTGCGATAGCATGCAGATGGAACTGCCTTTTAGCTTTATAACGTTTTTAGGGAATTTAACGGAGTGAAGGATTCACTCCAGACGCGTAGACCGGTCGATACCGCTTGTTGAGAACCTATACGCGAGTACACTTTGCTAGGCCTTTTGGTGGCCGTCACATAATCAGGAGTTTTGCCCATGACTCAGTTCGATTCATCCACTCAAGTTGCTTCATCCGCTCCGCATTCACAAGAAAATTCAGAACCCGGCGGCCAGCAATCGACCCCCAACAGAGTGGGCATCGAAATTGAATCAACGTTCTGCCCCACTGAAGCAGAAAGTCCGTTTGACACAACAGAGTGGGAACTCCGAACAGCTGCAATCAAGGGTGAAAATGGTCAGCTTCTTTTTGAGCAGGCCGCCTGTGAAATCCCGGCAGCATGGAGCCAGTTAGCTACAAACGTTGTTGTCAGTAAATATTTTTACGGAGAAATTCATACGCCCGAACGTGAGCATTCGGTGAAGCAGCTTATTCATCGCGTTGCTCGTACAATTTCAGACTGGGGCGTTGCAGACAAATATTTCAAAACTGCCGAAGATGGTGAAAATTTTTACCGTGACCTTGCATGGCTATGTGTTCACCAACATGGTGCTTTCAACTCACCGGTCTGGTTTAACGTCGGGCTCTATCACCAATATGGCGTGAAGGGATCAAAGTGCAATTGGCGATGGGATGAAGCCAAGCGGGATGTGACGCAACCCGACAATCCCTATGAATATCCACAAGGAAGTGCCTGCTTCATCCAGAGTGTCCAAGACAATATGGAAGACATCATGGAATTGGCTCGCAGTGAGGCCATGTTGTTCAAATTCGGATCTGGTACAGGAACGGACCTTACAACACTTCGTAGTCATCGAGAGAAACTTTCCGGTGGTGGCAATCCTTCAGGCCCACTTTCATTCATGCGGGTCTATGATCAGATTGCTGCTGTCGTCAAAAGTGGTGGAAAGACAAGACGAGCTGCAAAAATGCAGTCATTAAAGGTCTACCACCCGGACATTATGGATTTCATCGAATGCAAAGCGAGAGAAGAAAAGAAGGCTCGTGTCCTGATTGAAAAAGGCGGATACGACGCGAATTTCAATGGCGAAGCATATAGCTCTATTCTTTTCCAAAATGCAAATCTCTCAGTTCGATTAACTGATGAATTCATGGAAGCTGTTGAGCGTAATGACTCGTGGACCACTCGCTGGGTCACAGACTCATCGAAAGCTGGTCCAACCTATAAGGCCAATGAAATTATAGACCGCATGTCACAGTGTGCATGGCAATGTGGTGATCCAGGTGTGCAGTACGACACCACGATCAACAAATGGCATACCTGTCCAAACTCTGGTCGAATTAATGCAAGTAATCCTTGCTCTGAATACATGTTTCTTGATGATACAGCTTGCAACTTAGCAAGCATTAATCTCATGAAATTTCGTAAACCAGATGGTGAATTTGACGTCGAACGATTTACTGCGGCATGTCGTGTCTTCTTGATTGCACAAGAAATTCTTGTTGATCATGCCAGCTATCCAACCGCACGAATTGCCAAGAACAGCCATCTTTATCGACCACTTGGTCTGGGCTATTCCAACCTTGGAAGTTTGCTCATGGCTGATGGCATGGCATACGACTCGGATGCTGGTCGGGGTCTTTGTGGAGCACTTACGGCAATCCTTCACGGAGCGGCAAATCGCACAAGTGCTGAACTCGCTGGTTCCGTTGGTCCATTTGATGGTTTCGCAGCAAATCGTGAACCAATGCTGCGTGTCATGCAGATGCATCGTGATGCTGTTGAAAATATTGATGATGCCTGTCCACCACATCTACGAGATGCAGCGCGTCAGATTTGGGATGATGTACTCGCAGACGGTCGCCAGCACGGCTACCGGAATGCCCAGGCAACAGTACTTGCTCCGACAGGCACCATTAGCTTTTTAATGGATTGTGATACGACTGGTATTGAGCCGGATATAGCCCTTGTAAAATACAAGCAACTCGCTGGTGGTGGCATGCTGAAGATTGTCAATCAGACAGTACCTTTGGCATTGAGGAAACTCGGTTATGACGAACCCGCAGTTGAAAATATTCTTGCCTATATCGATAAAAATGACACCATCGAAGATTGTCCCGAGATACAAGAAGAGCATTTAACGGTCTTTGATTGTGCTTTTAAGCCTCGCCTTGGGAAACGGTCTATCGCTTGGCGGGCCCATATCAAGATGATGGCAGAAGCCCAACCATTTCTTTCCGGTGCCATTTCAAAAACGGTAAATATGCCTCGTGAAACGACTCCAGAGGATATTGCAGGTGCATATGTCGAAGGCTGGCGACTTGGACTAAAGGCAATTGCAATCTATCGTGATGGATCAAAAGAAAGTCAGCCACTCGGTACGAGTACTGAGAGTGACAAAAAAGCAGAAAAAGTCGTCGCTGCACCGCGACGAGAACGTCTCCCTGATACCAGAAGAAGTGTCACACACAAGTTCAATGTTGGTGGGCATGAAGGATATATCACGGTCGGCCTTTATGATGATGGGCGTCCCGGCGAACTCTTCATCACAATGGCGAAAGAAGGGAGCACCATTGGGGGCTTAATGGATTCTTTCGGTACGGCTGTCTCAATGAGTCTCCAATATGGAGTGCCGCTCGAGGTCTATACCAAGAAGTTTTCACACACCCGATTTGAACCATGGGGCTACACCAAAAATCCTGACATTCCCGTTGCGAAAAGTTTGGTGGATTACATCTTCCGCTGGATGGGTATAGAATTCTTGCCTGGTTATCGAGAGGCAAATCGGCCAGCAGGCAGTGGCGGGGAGGCCACTGCGGGAGATGATGGAGAAAGTGAGTCCAAGCCCGCCGCCACGAAGGCGAGCGGGCAGACAACTGGGCACGAAGCCACTAACGGAAAACACAAAGCAAGCGGCCAACTCACGACCAGTAGGGGTCGACACCCAAGTGGTCGAATAAGTAGTAAAACAGCCGTCTCCGCCAGAGCTGCAACACTCTCAGCCCCCAAACGACAGGGAGACGAAGACACAACAGCTGCTCTCCTTGAGCGTGCTGGGCTGAAAATGGTTGACAACCCAGAAGCCAGTGCCGACGACAGACAGAGTCAATTCGCAAAATTTCAAATTGATGCTCCTGCCTGTGATAACTGTGGTTCAATCACTGTCCGAAATGGTAATTGCTATCTCTGCCATAACTGTGGCAATAGCATGGGATGCAGCTAGTAGAAAACGTGTTCAAAAAGGCAGTTGCGAGAAGCATTCTTCTCTCGCAGCTGCCTTTTTTTATATTCAAATTTTAACTGAAGCCAATCACCAAATTCAGTCGAAAGTACAATGTACTGTTGAAGCCTTATAAAGCGGTGGTGCTACGCCTTACGCGTTGATCCATACCCTTTCGCTCAGGCGGCCACACGCTGGTCGGGTATGCATTATTCTCGCAGTTCACACGATTCGCAAGACATCGACAGAACATATTCGGTCCGGAGTGTGGATAAAGCACTCCGGACCGTTTTATATGTCTTTCATTTCGACTCAGGTGTCATGCCATGCCATGCCTAATCGGCACACAATCACTTTTCATCGAGAATATTCACTGTCTCAAATGCCTTGCCTTCAAGCATTTCTAAAGATGCGCCACCACCTGTAGAGACATGGCTTACCTTATCGGCATAGCCTAGTTGATCAATCGCTGCAGCTGAGTCACCGCCACCAATAATCGTGATTGCACCATTCTCCGTCGCTGCAGCAACTGCACCAGCTACCGTTTTAGTACCAGCATCAAACGGCGACATTTCAAATACACCCATTGGTCCATTCCAAATTACAGTTCCTGCTCCTCGAATAATTTCCGCGTACTGCTGGGCAGTATCTGGCCCAATATCAAGCCCTTCAAAACCATCGCGTATTTCACCCGCCTTCACCACTTCTTTATTAGCATCCGATGAAAAATCATCTGCGCAATGTGTGTCTACAGGAAGAACGAGTTTGTCTCCTCCATCTTGCAGCAGTTGCTTCGCCAGTTCGAGTTTGTCGTGTTCAACAAGTGAATCTCCCGTTGTACCACCTTGTGCTAACGAAAAGGTATAGGCCATGGCGCCACCAATGAGAATATGATCACAAATACGTAAGAGATTCGTGATGACAGCAATCTTATCACTAACTTTTTTACCACCGAGGATGGCAACAAAAGGTCTTTTTGGTTGACCCACTGCATCTGAAAGATATTGAATTTCTTTTTCAACAAGGAAACCGACGACTGCAGACTTGCCCATTTCTTTCATTTTTTTGGGAACCGCATACATGCTGGCTTCTGTCCGGTGACAGGTACCAAACGCATCATTGACATAGACGTCTGCTAGATTCGCAATGCCAGCAACGTAGTCAACATCATCTCCTTTTTTTTCACCTGGATTGAAACGGACATTTTCAAGAACGAGCACTTCACGGGCTGATAATGATTGAGCCTTTGCTGTGGAATCTTGCCCGCCAGTGTCGTTTGCCAAAACTACTGGTTGCTCAAGAAGTTCCCCAAGCCGATGAGCCACCGGCGCAAGCGAAAGGGCTGGGCTGACCTGACCCTTGGGGCGCCCAAGGTGACTCATAAGAATCGCCTTGCCACCTCGATCTATGACGGATCGTATCGTCGGTACTGCCATACGGATTCTACGATCATCTGTTATCACTCCGTCCTTATCCTGAGGAACATTGAAATCAACACGAATAAGAACGGTCTTACCATCAGGATTAAGGTCAGCGATTGACTGCTTTGCCATCGGGTGCAGCTCCTCATGAAATAGGGGTGGTCAGTAGGTAACCCTCGTATTTCACATCAGGACCAGTGCATTCGCAAGACTACCGTTTCGTACTCGCTCTCTTTCCATAAATATTTACATCCGTGAAGTCATTCATATCATCAAATGAACCAATACCGACTCTGCCTGACATAAACGTTTTATCGTATACCTGCATAAGAGGTGTTTTTAAATCATCAAAAAAGACCTCTATTCTGCCACTAGCTGGATCTCGTTCTAGTCGGACTCGGTGCCATTGATCATCCCACGGCACAGAATTCGTATTTGTAGTGAGTGCACGACGGGCCGCTCCATTCACAATCATGATCTGTCCGCTATGAGGATCTGGCTTTGCACCGAGGTGTACATAATAAAAATGTTCAGAATCTTGATACTGAAAAAAGATGCAGCAGTCCCGATGGTTCCCTGTATCCCGCGTGCTTTTTACTTCGACATCGATAACGGTTTCTGTAAGTTCCAGGTCACGGACCAAGGCAATATTGTGCGGACTTCGAAACTTCGGCTGGTAATCACTCTTTCGCTTATTTAAACCCCAGGCCGTACGACCCTTCTGCTTCGTAAGCGTCCAGCTTGCATCGTCTGTTGTTTCCCATTTCGCACTGCCCTCACGAAAATCATCCTGAAAGACTAAAGCTGGTGTTGATTGAGCATTCGCGTCGTAACTCGGAAGGACTACCGTCAAAATTAAAAAGGAAAGATAAAATTTCCCAAACTGCTCAATATTCGTGTTTTTCATAGTACTACTCATCTCTTCCATTGCGAACAGTTCGAATGTTTCAGAATATAAAGAGTGTCATCAATGCGATCCATATGTCGTCATAGAAAATTATCTTATGCCAGAATCTTTTTTGATGGAACATGTCGATCGACTCTTGACCTCATTCTCTTCTCTCGTAGGACAAGACCTGATTCTGCGTCACGGAAATATCGAAGAGCAGGCCCATGCCCTATTTCACACACCACGTGTCATCGTTTCACATGGCATCGAAGATGATCCTATTCTTAATTACGGCAACAAAGTGGCGCTCTGCCTCTGGGAGATGACCTGGGACGAACTCGTTCGGACACCATCTCGCAAGACGGCTGAACCGATCAATCGAGCCGAGAGGGCGCAGCTCTTAACGAGAACGCGACAAAATGGATATATCAATGATTACTCAGGTGTTAGAATTTCTAAAACTGGGAAGCGCTTTAAAATCAATCGAGCTATCGTCTGGAATATTTCTGATGCTCATGGTCAATATTGTGGACAGGCAGCAACTTTCGACACCTGGCAATTCATGACAACACAAGCTCGCAGTGATGTAAATCTCGACATAGAATAATTATTCTTTGGCCCCTTATCCAGAAAGTCTCGTGCATATATCACCGAGAAGCATACGGAGAATTTCTGTTGCCCATGCTTTCACATGGGCCTTGTTTCTTCTTAATGGTCATCTCTTTGCCTCCGACTGGATTACACTAAAAGGAAGTAACCGCTTGGATCACTGGATCACTGAATCACTGGATCACTGGTTCACAAAGGGAGCGTGGGTTCTAGAATATGATGGCGTTATTCACCTTCCCAAGCGTGAGTACACACGTTGGAAAAACTACGAAAACTATCTCGTGCTCAAAGATATTCTGGTCACTGATTTTGAATTCGATTGGCGTGTCAGTCAAAATAGTGGTGTCTACTTCCACATTCCCGACCTCACTCAACTTCCCGGCCGACACCATAAAGAAGTTCGGCTTTATGAAAACAGTCTTTAGAAAAAACCTGAACGAAGAGACCATGCTGCCGGAGGAATTATTCCCGGCCATCCACCAACAAAGAATGTTTCAAATGATCCAAATCAATGAATTTATATGCACATTCGATGCGTAGATAACCAGATTAATGTGTTCATTAATAATGAAATTGTGAACCAAGCTAACCTCACTAAAGGTGCCGCAGGCAGGCGATCAGAGCATGGTGGCTTTGCATTTCAAGATCATGAATATGCGGTCTGGATCAAAAATGTTCGATTAAAAAATCTTGACAACAACCAGTGATCTCTCTTTAGACATCAAGATTTCGAACATCGAGTGCGTTCCTTTCGATAAACTTACGACGAGGCTCTACTTTCTCTCCCATGAGAACACGAAACAGATCATCCGCTGCTGCTGCATCGTCCATTGTTACACGAAGAAGCGTTCGATTTGCAGGGTCAAGAGTTGTTTCCCGAAGTTCTTCAGCGTTCATTTCACCCAGACCTTTAAACCGGGTAATCGTCAACCCCTTTTCACCAGCACGCCTCACAGCTGTGAGAAGACCTCGTAAATCGTTAATTCCCACCTTGTGCTCACCACGACGCAGTAGATATCGAGGTTCTTCTGTGCCTGTTCGATCTTCAGGCATAAGAGCCTCGATGCCGAAGCCCATTGAATCAAGCTCAGCAAGGCCAGCATTAATACTACGTACTTCATGAAGATCAATCACAACGAGTTGCTGTTCCGCTGCTTCTGGATCAGCCGCACCACCCCCACCTGGCTTATTTTCATCAGCTTTTCCAGCTTCAAGTTCACCACCTGTGACTTCTTCTTTCGATGTTACATAGCTCTCAAGTTGCTCTCGGCTCGTAAACCAATACTCTTCGGAACCAAAAAAGACATGATACATGGGGAGTTTTTTTGTCTCTGGATCCCGACGTTCTGCATGATCACGTAAACTAATTCCTCGACGCTCAAGGGCGACAAGAGCATCCTCTAAGCCTGCTAGCGTCCGACAAAGCTTTTGCATCTCTTCGCCTACCAATTCACGGCCATCACCTGGCAGAAAAATGCCTTCTCCGAGGCCTTGGTCAAGCAGTTGATTCTTCATTTCTTCTTCTGTTTGTACGTAGTACACCTGTTTTTTACTCCGAACACGGAATAACGGTGGTTGTGCAACGTAAACATGGCCCGAAACAACCAATTGATACATCTGTCGATAAAAGAAGGTCAACAGAAGTGTACGAATATGGGAACCGTCCACGTCTGCATCCGTCATGATGACAATTTTATCGTACCGCCGCTTCGATAGATCGGCCTCGGGACCAATACCAGCACCGATGGCTGAGATGACACTCCGTACCTCTTCATTTGCAAGAACCTTATCTTCACGACTTTTGTACGCATTAATGATTTTTCCACGAAGTGGCAAAATTGCCTGGTATTCACGAAGCCGGCCGCCTTCGGCGGACCCACCTGCCGAGTCACCTTCGACCAGGTATAGTTCACATCGATCAACATCTTTACTTGTGCAATCACGGAGTTTTCCTGGCAGACCACCACCGGAAAGCGCTCCTTTTCGTTCACGGAGTAATGCCCTCGCTTTCTGGGCAGCATTACGCGCTTCTGCGGCTAAGACACCTTTTTGTATAATGGCTTTTGCGCTCTTGGGATGTTCCTCAAGATACTTCCCGAGAAATTCGCCTACAGCTGAAGTGATGATGCTCTCAACTTCACTATTTCCAAGCTTCGTTTTTGTCTGTCCTTCAAATTGTGGCTCAGGGACTCTCACACTCACAACAGCCGTAAGCCCTTCGCGAACATCATCACCTGTAGGTATTAAGTCTTTATAAATACCTGTTTTTTTCCCGTACGAATTCAAACTTCGAGTCAGGGCTGAGCGAAAACCAGAAACGTGCGTTCCACCCTCACTTGTAGAAATATTATTCACGTAGCTATGCACATTTTCAGTAAAGTCACCTGTGTACTGAAGAGCAATATCCCACGAAACACCCTCTGCTTCACCTTGCATCCAGACAATGTCCGGATGCACAGCATCACTCGATCGATTCAACCACTCAATAAATTCTTCAACTCCCCGTTCGTAACAGTATTCCTCAGTCTGCCCACTCGATGCATCCGTGAAAATAATTTTCACGCCAGAGTTCAGAAAAGCCAATTCCTGTAGACGACGTGCGAGGGTATCCCAGGAAAACTTTGTCTGTGGAAATATCTGTGGATCGGGTTTAAATGTGGTTTTTGTTCCTGCCGTAGTTGCTGTTCCCATCTTTCGGACAGGTCCTGTGGGTTCTCCTCGCTGATATTCCTGCTGCCATACATGTCCGTCTCGCGAAACCTCAACCTCACACCACTCAGAAAGAAAATTGACGACCGTCACCCCGACGCCATGAAGGCCACCAGATGTCTGATATGCCCCCTTATCAAATTTGCCGCCAAATTTCAAAACCGTCATTACGCCCTCGAGGGTCGAAACTTCTCGATCCATCTCTTCCGAGAGTTGCTCATGAATGCCGGTTGGAATGCCTCGTCCGTCATCTTCAACAGTTAAACTGCCGTCAACATTAACTATTACTGATACCCGATGAGCATATTCGGCCATACATTCATCAATCGAATTATCAACAACCTCATATACCAAGTGGTGTAATCCACGTGACGTATTATCACCGATATACATACCAAACCGTTCACGCACATGTTCACGATCAGAGAGATGCTTCAGGTCAGTACTTGAGTACCCTGCTTCTGATGATTCTTCTGCTGGGGATGGTGCTGATTCAGCCATGGACACCTTTCAAGAAACGATTGGGTAAATTGAATTACGATTTTTGAAACAAAATATTTTTTTCATCAAATACATTTCAACACTACTTCTGGCCTGCTTCGATAAGAAGACGACAGCGAATATCAATGATTCCCTCAGATGGCAAGAGCGACTGGAGTTTTCGAATAGCTTCACGTTTGTGGAATCCCATTTCCTGAACAAGTGCCGAATGCGTTACAAAAACTTCAAGAACTCCTCTTCGAACAACACCTGCTTGTGAACTACCTCGTAAACTCTCTGGCGCAACATTTTCCCAAGCAGAACGCAGCGCGTCACTTCCTTGCTCTCGATCGTAACCCGTACGGGCCATCAATCGTGACAGCACATTTCCGAGAGTTCTTGGAGCAGTCATTTGTTTGGTGTTCCAGTGCGAGATCGCAAAAGGCACAATAGTATTTCCTTTGCACAACCAGTACTAATCTGCCGCCAACGGCATAACACAGTACCCATACCCGTCCTCAGTTCGACAGACACATGCGCTCTGGCCATCTGTGATTTCAATATCAAGCGATGTCGCAGGATCGAGAACACGAAGGAACTCGCTCACAAACCTAGGATCTAGTTTGATTTCCACCGTATCACCGCTGTAATCAAGTGGCATCTCAACACGACTTTGTCCACTTTCTGCGGACTGACCCGCAAGAACGAGTTGACCGGACTCAAATCCGAAGTCAACTCCTTTGGACTGTTCACTTGTGACAATAGCTGCCTGTCGCACTGCTGAAAGGAGAGGACCAGCGACAACTTTAATATGAATGGCATCGGGCCGATCCGGAAAAACATCTCTCCATCTCGGAAATCTTCCTTCGACAAGACGAGCAGATATCGTTGTATGACCTGTGTGAATCAGAACATCACTGCTCTGTACGGCAAGTTTTACTGGCGTCTCTGCGTCACCAAGACTTCGTTCAATAAGTTGCATTGCTCGAGCCGGAACAATTGGTTGTGTCGCCGGCAGTTCACCACCCTGTATTGATGACGGACCTTCCATTTTAGCTAAGCGACGACCATCTGTTCCCACAGCTACGACAGTATCGTCTGTCAACTCAAGAAGAACTCCGCCGAGTGCATAGCGACTTGATTCATTGTCAGTCGCAAAAACAGTTCTTCGAACGAGTTCTCGAACCAATGGTGACGAAAGTTCGAAACAAGCTTCCGTAGGAAATGTTGCGACAGATGGAAATTCAATTGGATCTTCTGCTGGCAAACGAAATTGACTTCGTGCGGCTTTTACCACTGTAGCATTACCATCGGACTCGATCTCAAATGTTGTTCCTGATGGACTTTCACGAATGATTGCCATCAAGCGAGCACTTGGCAGTAGTACGCTTCCTGCAGCTGTTGTTTCAACTCCTTCGATTTCAGTACGAATACCTATTTCCAAGTCCGTTGCTGAAAGTACAGCCGTTGAACCTTCGACATCAAGTTTTACGTTTGTTAGAACTGGTCGCGTTGACCGTGTCGGCACGACAACTGCAGCTGTTTGGAGAGCCGCCAAAAGCGGTTCACGAGTGCATCGCAAATTCATGTGAAAGAAACTATTTGGGAAGAATGAGGCAAAAGCAAAATTCAGAACCCAGGCACCTTTGCCGACCACTCTGGGGACCCCTTAATTTACCTGATTTTTATGCATTTTACAGAAAATTTATGAGAATTTTTTATCCATAAAAGCCTTTGTTTTGGTGTCGCGTTCACGTTTGTAGAGAAACCGCTGCGTGCATAGTGAACGTCTCTTTGTATGACGTACTAATTCTTCTTTATTATAAGAAAAAAAGAGAATTAAAAGAAGGAAGAGAACCAGTAAGACAAGTAGTAACACCACGTGCAGAATTGAGTTGCATCAGTAAAACAAACATAGGAATCCAGTGGTCTTAGCAGGACAAGATGCTGATGAAGAACTTAAAATTAAGAGTTTTTAGCATATTGAAAGTGAGACTCATCGGAAAATTAAAAAGTGGAACTTCTGTTTGTACATTGTTGCAAAGTTGTCGTATTCGCTTCCAGTTTGATGTTGTTCGATCGATTGATCAGATCGATTGAAAGGTTCAGTATATGGGTATATCAAGTAAGAAGAGTACTATGTAGCTGATGATTCAAAGCAAGCTCTCAGTAAGCAGCGTGCGTTTTCGGTGAGCCAAAAATGTTGAGTTGTAATAGAACAGCGAAATCAACAAAAAGATGTCAGGATGTCAAACAGTTTCCAAACACAAATACAACATCATTTTGTGAGTTGTAATGTGCTGATAATTTCTTGTAAGTCAGCCCAGGCACTCTGATCTTGCTGAATTATATTCGTCGTAACTTTTAGGCTGTGAAGAACTGTAGAGTGATCACGCCTACCAAAATTACGGCCAATGTCGTGACTACTGAGATTGGTCATTTCTCGAACACAGTACATGGCGAATCCTCTTGGACGCACATGGCATCGCCGTTGAGAATTGCTCGTTATATCATCGGGCAGTACGTCAAAATGTCTCGCTACAGTGCGGATAATTTTCTTTATAGCGTCTGTTGTTTTGCGGTCAATTTCTTGTCGAATTTTTTTGTGAGATGCCTGTACTTTTGAACCTTGTGATGTGTTTAAAGCAGAACTACGTTGGGGTATTTTCTCAACGCAAGGAGTATGGGTCGAAATCGGAAGTAAAAAACCAGCACATAACCGTGATGCAAGAGCAGGATGAAGGTCAAGTGTCGTGGGATGGCTTGGTAGAGTTACAACGAGGAGAGAAGAATTTTCTAGGAGAAAGTCAATACACAGACTTGCCAGGAATTGATCAGATTCATTTTTTGAAATACGGTGAAAGCGTGTAATCACAAAGAGTCTTGAACGGTCGTTCAAGTTGGCTGCTGATTGATCATTTGTCATCAACAATTTCTGAACAGGTAGAAGTGAACCCACAGATCGACATTTCCTGATGACCTCCGACAGGGCCG
Source organism: Planctomycetota bacterium (assembly GCA_014238855.1). GTDB lineage: Bacteria > Planctomycetota > Planctomycetia > Pirellulales > UBA1268 > UBA1268. Next base: position 17,764 of record JABAAH010000025.1, on the reverse strand, counting down.
ATCCTTCTGTGCGTGTATAAAAACTGGGTAGACCATCGCCTTTGTTCAAGGCGGTTCGTGTTTCCCATTGATTTATGACATCGCACACCCATTTTTCTTGCAGCTCTTGTTGGCCACCGCACCCAACAATAAGAAGACCCTGTGGTGCTTGCGTTTGAAATTCAGATTGAGTAGCCGAAGAAACTATCTTCTCAATGCAAAACCCAGTGGTAAATCCCGAAAGAAGATCAAAAGATAGTGGCTGGCTGGGTGTGACAGTTGCCATTGTGAGGCTACGTTGCATTTCGAGGTGTCATGTGAAGGCAGCCATGCCATTGGAAAAAGAGCTGTATCCATTCAAGCTCTCCTCGATACGAAAAGGTTATGACATTCATTCATATGCTGCAATCATCAGGGATAAATGAGGTGCGTCGAGGTACAATTTTTAAGAATCTGACAGATTTTCTTCGAAGCATCGGTCAGGTCAGATTCATTTGTTGTGTAGCCAAAACTAAAACGAATAGCTGATTGAATCACAGGCTTAGGAAGGTTCATTGCTACAAGTGCGGGAGCTGGTTCTTGAGAACCACTTGCACAGGCCGTTCCTGTTGCAACTGCAATGCCATCGAGATCTGCAGCCATCATAAAAGCCTGGCGATCAATACCAGGAAAGGCAATCGTAGTAATATGTGGGCTACGCGGTGCGTTTTGACAAAGAATGACAGGATTCACGCCGACACGTCTAGCATGCTCACAAACGATCGATTCGAAAGTATTCTTCAATGTTGCCAGACGTAGAGATTCCGTCTTCTGACGCGTAATGGCTTGGTGAACTGCTTCCTGACAGCCGGCTATTAATGCGAGGGGTTCAGTGCCACCGCGAATTTCCAATTGCTGGGGGCCAGGAAAGAGAGGCGTATATTCAAAGTTTTTTCACGAGAAGGCATCCTATCCCGCGTGGCCCACCAATATATGTGGAGCGAAAGTAAGACTTGTTGCGTTGATGTCAATGAAGGAGACCGGTATTTTGCCCATAGCTTGGGTTGCATCGACGTGAAGAGTGTATTGAGTGCCGGAGTCTTTGAGAATTTCATGAATTCCCGATATGTTTTCTATTGTGCCAGTTTGTCCACATACAAGCGTTGTCGCGAGAAGAATCGTCGACGTTGTTTCATTCGTTGGACCTGTTTTGGCTGATGGGTTTTGCTTTTTAGAAGAGAGCCAATCATTGAGACTCCGTGTGCAGAGACAGCCATTTTGATCCAGTGGAAGGGTCACTTTAGCTGCAGAGGAGACATTCAGGGACTTGGCTGCATTCCGAAGGCTGTCGGTGCTCGATTCTTCAGTCCATAGAGAGCAAGATAGTTGGTTTCAGTGGCACCCGATGTGAAAATAAGTGTGGCATCAGGGCATTTGAGATCCTCGAGTATTTGTGCACGAGATTCATCAAGTTTTTGATATGCACGTCTGCCAGCAGCGTGTGGACTTACCGGGTTTGCAAAACAACGTGTCTGAATGCGAGCCATCGTATCGGCCACAATAGGATCGACAGGCGTCGTCGCAGCATGATCAAGGTAAATCTCACGGCTTGACATTGGCAATGAGTGTGTCCGGAGGTTAGATGTTGTGTTCGTTGTTTGCAATTTTTAAATCAGATTCGACCATCATGGCAATCAGGTCCTGAAAACTAAGAGTAGGTTTCCAGCCGAGAGCTTCTCGGGCTTTGGTAGCATCACCTGTTAGGGTATCAACTTCGGCGGGTCGTTCAAATTGAATATCATGTTCGACGTAGTCGTGATAGTCGAGCCCAACATGGTCAAACGCATACTCACAGAGTTCTCGTACCGAGTGCGATACACCTGTCGCAATGACGTAATCAGCTGGATTGTCTTGTTGGAGCATGAGCCACATTGCATATACAAAGTCACCAGCAAATCCCCAGTCACGTTGCGACTCAAGATTTCCAAGAACAACTTTATTCTGAAGACCTAGTTTGATTCTGGCAGCGGCTCGTGTGACCTTACGGGTCACAAAGTTTTCGCCTCTGCGAGGACTCTCGTGATTGAATAAAATACCACTGGAAGCATGGAGTCCGTAACTCTCACGATAGTTGACAGTTATCCAGTGACCATAAAGTTTTGCTACACCATACGGTGAACGCGGAGCAAAGGGAGTTGTTTCTTGTTGCGGTGTTTCTGACACATTGCCGAACATTTCAGAAGAAGAGGCTTGGTAAAATCGAATTTCCGTACCGGACTGCTGTTGAAACTCATGGATGGCTTCCAGGATTCGGAGAACACCGAGACCAGATATTTCTGAAGTGTAGTCAGGTTGTTCAAAACTAATCCGAACGTGGCTTTGTGCAGCAAGGTTATAAATTTCATGCGGTTGGATGTTACGAATAAGACGGACAAGGCTCATCGTGTCTGCCATGTCCCCGTAATGCAACTGTAGGCGTCCGTCTGATTGATCATATCGATCAAGTAATCCATGGATACGGGTACTGAGATTACTTGTCCGTCGCAGCATGCCATGGACTTCATATCCTTTTGAAAGCAAAAGTTCCGCAAGATATGAACCATCCTGTCCAGTAATTCCAGTAATGAGTGCCCGGCGAGATAGCGACATGAGCTGGTGAAACAATGCGTAGGAAAGGAATGAATCGGCTTGTATCAACAGAGCCTGTCAATACATCATACTCACCCCATGGGCAGGAGTTGCTCGAGAACATGCGCCAAGAGTGACGGCAGAGGGAGAAAAACTTTCGTGACAGGCGAAAAGAGTCACAAGAATCCTAGATACCCAGCCTGAGAATCTGGGCTGTGAAAGAGTAAATGCTGGTGCGAGGAGATATGTTTCCCCTCGCACCAGCATCTCTTCATTATTTCACATCCAGTAATTCAACTACAAAATGCAATGTTGCATTGGCTGGGATTACCGGTGGGGCACCACGCGCGCCATAGCCAATGGCACTCGGTATCTGAAGCTCGATCATGCCACCTTGAGCAACGAGTTGCATGCCCTCGGTCCACCCAGGAATAACACCATTGAGTGGAAATTCAATGGACTGACCTCGCTTATACGAACTATCAAAGACAGTTCCATTGTCGAGCCAACCATGATAATGAACTGATACCGTGTCTGCAGCTGTTGGTTTCTCACCACTGCCGGCACGTAACACACGGTATTCGAGACCAGTTGCAGTTTTTGTGAAACTGCCTGGAGCTGATGCATCAGTTGCGCCTGCGCCATCAGGTAATGTCGGAAGAGGAATATCAGCAGATTGTGATTCAGCGGCCATAGTTAAGACACTCACGAAAATAAGAGAAACGAGCAACGCCATAAAATGTTTGGCAAGAGCACGCATGGAAACCTCCTTGGTAAGGGACAGCTAAAAGAGTACCAAAAAATTATCCCTATGGCATCTCGTGGTAATGAGATTCAAAATCTGGGATAAAAATATCACCAAGGGGATGGGTGAACACTGCAAACAAGAGGCGTTTTGCCGCCAATTACGAACTCTGTGAGGACGCTATCCAGTCCTCAATATCATTCGGCTCAAGAGGAATATCCTGACAGAGATCGACGGGCCCGGACTCAGTAACCAGCACATCATTTTCGAGGCGTATCCCAATTCCCTCCGAAGGGAGATACAGGCCAGGCTCTACCGTCATGACCCAACCGGACTCAAGGGGTCCATTCGACGGAGCTGGATCATGAACACCCAGACCAAGTGAATGACCGAGTCCATGCATAAAAAAGTTTTTGCATGCAGGATTTTCCATGGAATCAGATGCGTATTGATTTTTATCAATGAGGCCGAGTTCAAGGAGTTCTTCAGCCATTTGATGCTGGGCGTCCCACTTCCATTGTGAAAGTGTTGCACCAATGACAGTTCTTTTGATCGAGCTCTGTAATACTCGAAGTACTGCCTGATAGAGTTCTTTTTGTCGAGGTGTGAAACGACCGGAAACAGGGAAAACACGTGTCACGTCTGCCGTATAATTTGCATGATTTGCTCCGACGTCAATCAGAAGAAGATCACCGTCTTGGCAAGAACCATTATTATCAATGTAGTGGAGTGTGCAGGCATTTTTTCCAGAAGCAACAATGGGTTCATACCCCATAGTTGCCCGGCGGCGGGTAAACTCCCCAATGAGTTCTGCTTCGAGTTCATATTCTTTGGCACCTGGCTTCAGGTGTGACAAAACGTTATTAAGACCATGTTTTGTGATTGCGATAGCATCACGAATGATATCGACTTCAGCAGTACTCTTTACAGCGCGGAGTTCACGTAACGTTGGCGCTAATCTTTGGAACGAATGTAGTGGATAGCGATTAAGAAACTGATGTGCCATGCGCAGATCACGTGATTCAATACCGAGACCAGCACGACTGTGTTCATTCGTATTGAGAACTATAGAGTCTTTTTCCACGAGGAGTGGATGGAGTGTCGAAGCAAGGTTGTCAGACCAGAAAACAGTACGAATCCCGGAAATTGCTTGTGCCTCTTCTTTGGTGAGGCTGTGTCCTTCCCACGTTTCAAGGCTTGCATTTGGTTCTCGTATGAAAAGCATCTCTCGATCGGCTGGATTCACTGAGTCCGGGATGAGGACAACAACACTTTCGAGCTGTTCTATTCCGGTCAGCCAGAAAAGATCAGCTGCCGGGACATACCGCACAACACCGTCACCATTTGTTGTGAGGGGATCAGCTGCATGCACAATAGCGACACTTTTCGGTGGAAGCTTGGCAGCTAACAGCTTCCGATGTTCAGTGAACAGGGCCGAATCAATTGGATCATGTCGCATTGGCTATCTCGCAGGTTGGTGAAAACATGGAACGGTTTTCACCGACGTCTGGAATCTTCCATCGTTCGCAAATCCTGAGCAGCTCGAGCCGCCTGTTTTTCAAGGTCCCGTTCCACTTGAACTGCTCGTTTCTGATCAATATTGAAGCTCGGTCGATAACCATTCCATGAGATAGAGAGAACACCGCTCACAACCAGTATTGGTACAACAATAACGATAAGCATTGCGATCCATCGTGAAGTGACAACCTGGCGAACAGGAGCAGGCATACCATAGGTAATAAGTCCAAGAATTTTCTGAGCAAAGTTTTGTTTGGAGCGCGCCATACAAGAAATTCTCCGGGGATATTTGGATATCAATGCGACTTCTCTAGTGGGAGAATCTAGAAATGCAAAAGCCGTGAAGCAAGAGGGCTTCACGGCTTTTACTGAGTTCATTGAGATAATCGTTTACTAGGACAAAACATCATAAATTGGGTCACCACCACCACCAATTTTGAAAGGTCTGCCATTAGGAGCAAAATGCTCCTTGTTTGGATCGAGACCACAGGCGACTGTGATCGTGCTATTGAAGTCTGTGATACCAACAGGATCTTCATCAATGCCATGTCCCTTTTCATCAGATTTTCCATAAACAGCACCACCCTGTACGCCAGCTCCTGCAAGTAGATATGAGAAAGCTGCGGGATGATGATCACGACCAGCATTTTGATTGATACCTGGCGACCTGCCGAATTCACTTGCCAAAACAATCAGTGTTTCATTGAGAAGGCCACTACTGTCGAGGTCACGAATGAGTGCACCAAGTGCTTGATCGAGAGCAGGTCCTTTTGTTGACATGCCAGTGGCAACATCATTATGCATGTCCCATCCGCCGTAATCGACTTGTACAAAACGAACGTCAGCCTCGACCAATCGTCGTGCGAGCAAGGCGCCAAGTCCAACTTGAGATGATCCGTATCGTTCCTGTACCTCTTCCGGTTCCTTTGTAAGATCAAACGCTTCAAGATCAGCGCCACCCATAAGCGTGACTGCATCTTTATACATCTGGTTATACGACTCAAGCTGATAGCCTGCGTAACGTTTTCTGAAATTCGAATCAATCCGATCAGCGAGTGTGAGCCTTCGTTTGAAAACAGATTCCGTTAGATAGCTTGGAAGCTCTGTGTTTTCGATTCCTTTTTCTGGATCAGCCACGGGAACGGGAGTGAGCGATGGATCAAGAAAGCCTGCGCCAGGATGACCGTTTCCACCACTGTTTACTAATACATATGGTGGCAACGATTGGTTTATCTTACCCATTTCGTTCGAAATCCATGCACCCATTGAAGGATGTCGAATACTATTAAGCACTGGGTACGAGGTTTGTAACCAGTATCGTGCCTTCTGGTGATCAGCTGTTTCGGTTGTCATCGATCGCACGATCGCAAGCTTGTCTTGTAGTTCTGCCAGATTGGTCATGTGTTCACCAAAGACAACACCAGGCGTTTTTGTTTTTACAACACCAACATCACCCTGAATATCTGGTCGATCGGGTTTTGGATCAAATGTGTCGATATGACTCATTGCTCCACCCATATAGAAGTAAATAACCTTCTTAGCTTTTGTAGCATTTGATGCAGGCGCTGCTTCAAGCACACTGGACCACGGTGACATGAGACTTACACCAAGAGTTGAGGCAATACCTGAGAGAATTGCACGCCTAGAGTGTCGATCCTCAACACATTTTGCATAACGATCGTGAGACATAGTATGAACTCCTGTCATGTGGACGATTAGTGAGTTGTTGGATGTACGTTTTGGCTCATTGATCATTCCCTATCAAAATATAACGCATTTTCAATGAGCATGTCGGTGTTTCGATTAGTCAATAAAGAGAAATTCTCGTGTATTCAAAAGGGCCCAGATAAGATTTCCACAACCTACCGCAGGGTTTGGCGACTGTTTAATTTCTGCTTCGGCAGCTCTTCGCATGTCAGCATCCGGCTCATGCGTAAGTATTGCAAGAAAGATCGTATCAACGGCACTCTGAAGAGTTTTTTGCTGTGAAACTGAATCATAAATTACTGAGCCTTTCGACAGCATGGCGTGGGTCATCCAACCATTAAAGAGCGTCAGAATTTGAGGCACTGTAGCAGACTGCCTTGCAGTTTCTATTGCTTCTCGATCTCCTTGGCCGAACTGTCGGAGTAAATGACTCGAGCCGCTTGGCTGTGGAAGCTCACTTGCGCGAACGAGAGTCAGTCCGTTTAAGCCACAGTTTTTATTACGGGTTCTGCTTAAATCTCGTCTGTAGTCATTGTAATCTTTGAATGACTGTTCAAATTCTTCATAATCAACAGTAGACACATCAATGCCATAGACAGTTTGCATCTCTTGTGCAGTTGGTCGTTGATATGCCCATTCATTGGTCGCAATCAATGTGAGAAGTGAATCCCAGAGTTGTTCAGCAGTCATTCGCTTGAGTGCTGGTCCAGCGTATCGGTGTGGCTCGGCGGCTGTCGGGTCGTAGATGACGGCTACTTTTTGATATGTTTCTGTAGATACCAGGAGTCGAACAAATTCACGCAGATCGAAATTGAGTCGCAGCATCTCATCGGTGAGATGTTCAAGCAACTCTGGAATAGCTGGTATGTTTCCTTCCTGAAAATCATCGATTGGCTCAACTAGCCCGACACCCATCACTTTTTTCCACATGCGATTGGCAATATTTCTGGCAAACTGCCGGTTGTCATGGGAGGTGAGCCAGGCAGCAAAACGACTCCGATTATCTTCGTCTTCGGCATAGTCAGGAATTTTCCCCCACAGGACAGCAGGTTCGACAACATCAAGTGGTTCACCATCGTCATATTGATAGTCGTGTGGCAGACGAAATTCATCATCCATGCTGCTGAGCATCATCGTCGATGAATCAAAGAAATTCCGAATTCCACCACCAACTTTCTTCATATCGATTGCTTCATTTATGCCATATCGAAGACGGACAAGATTCGGAATGAGGTCATCTTCATTTTTGAATGGTGAACTTGATGAAGATGCATTCTTGACATCGGCTGTAGGGTTATCAGGCCCAAATGATGCTTCCCCCATCCCACCGAAGAAAACCTGTTTTGCAGAGAAGCGACTGCCATTTGTCAGGGCTGCCAATTTGTAGAACTCCTGCTGAGTCCATCGATCAAAGGGATGGTCATGACACTGGGCACACCCTATTTGTGTCCCAAGAAACACTCGGACGGTGTTGTCTACATATGCTAGAGGCATACCAGCATCTCGAAGTTGAAAACCGGTCGCCGGGTTTTCTACAACCCGACCATTGGCAGTCAGAAGGCTGTATACCCATTTGTCGTATGGAACATTGTCTGCAATCGATTCCTTCACCCACGCCATGTAGGGTTCAAAAAAGACATTTTTATCATGTCGCTCCTTCAGTCGTAGAATATCTGCCCAGTAATTGTAAAAGTGGCTGACATACCCCGGGCTCTCGAGGAGATTATCAATCAGTTCCCCACGTTTTTTTCTGTCGTTTGAATTACAGAACGTGTTTGCTTCATCGATGGTGGGTATACGACCGGCGAGTTCTAAATAAGCCCGTCGAACAAATTCATGGTCAGAAGTTCTATCACCAGCTTTGGTGCTATTTTCATTCCAATAGGCTTTTAGAATTGAATCAATTTGTGCCGCTGCTTGCGCAATTTCAGATCGCGTCCCTCGATCAATAGGGACCACATTGAGTGCGACACCCTCCGGCTTGATGGTTACGGCCTCAGGCAGTTTTGGGGGTTTCCACTCGATATCTGGATCAGGCTTTGCAGCCCATGTGGATGCATTCAGAAGCAAAGCACCAACGCAGAATGCAATCAAGAGCACTCGCAGTCTCAGAAATTTTTCTTGTGCACAGCTAGCCATATGAAAACCCTCAAAACAAGACCACTTCAGATATCGCCTAGAAGGCGATGAATCATTCATTTTAGCCAATATCAATAGCTACAGGAAGCGGAAACTCCAATAAACAAGGTCACTCATTGGGATATATGACACAAAAATTTGTATTTTTTATGTCCAATCGGTGTGGACAGTTAGAACGCGAAGGATGTTCTTGACAGGCCCTTTTTTTGACGGATAGATCACTCAAAACAGCATGTTACTGAATAAACATAAATTCTCTGGTATTCAGAAGCGCCCAAATGAGGTTGCCACAGCCGGCTGCTGGATTCTGAGCGGCTGTTTCGATTTCACGACGAGACACTCCGCGCTCACTTGCTGTTGGGTGCCTCGCAAGAATCGATAAGAAAATCGTGTCAATTGCACCCGTTGATGTTTTTTGCTTGGAAACATTGTCATAGATTACTGATCCTCGTTCAAGCATGGTGTGCGTCGTCCAACCGTTAAACATTGTGAGTACCTGTGGTACGGTCGCACCTTCACTTCGACTCTGGATCGAATCACGGTCACCGACACCAAACTGGCTTAAGAAGTGGCTCAGCGGTAAAGTCTGCAAAGGTAATTCACTTGAACGAACAAGGATTTGATCTTTATAGCCAGCGACAGAGCGAATTTTCTTGGTGTAACCCCCTCGCCCCAACTTTTCATTATATTTTTTATAAATCTTCATGAATTCATCAAATTGTGTTGTGCCAAGATCGACAGCAGCCACTGTTTCTACTTCTTGAGCAGATGGCCTTTGGAATGCCCATTCGTTATTGGCAACAAGTGTAAGGGTAGAATCCCACAACTGTTCAGCTGTCATTCGTTTGAGCGCTGGCCCTGTAAAGAGATACGGTTCTGCAGCACTTGGTTCATGAATAATTGCTCGCGACTGCCAAGCCTCAGTCGATGCAACAATTCGAACAAATTCGCGCAGGTCAAATTTTAATCGGAGCATTTCATCGGTGAGATGTTCTAGGAGTGTTTCCGACATGGGAATATTTCCCTCTTGAAAATCATCAACCGGTTCAACAATACCGACACCAAACATTTTCTTCCACATTCGATTTGCAATTGCACGTGCAAATTGTCGATTGTCAGTATCTGTGAGCCAGCCAGCAAATTTCGTACGACCATCTGCATCCTTATATTTTTCTGGAATTTTACCCCAGAGGACTGCGGCATCTACCTTTTGCTTGGGTTTACCATTGTCATACTGATAGTCATGCGGTAGCTGGAGAGCCGTTGGTTTGAAATTTACAGATGTTGCATTGAGCCGTAAAAATTGAAGTGCATTTGCCGGAACCTCTCTTTTTTTACGCGCTTCATTGAGTTCTTTTGCAAGCTTTTTTGCGTTTCCTGCCTGCGCCTGCATCCCCATCCCCATCATGGATGACATGCCACCACCACCCTTACCAGAAAAATCGCGATCACGGGTGCCACTCGTTAATGCAGCAAGTTCATAAAATTGTTTCTGTGTCCACTGGTCAAATGGATGATCATGACACTGAGCACACCCAATTTGTGTTCCAAGGAAAACACGAACGGTATTGTCAACGTATGGCAGTGCCATGCCTCGATCACGCAGTTGGTAGCCTACTGCTGGATTGTCCCAGATCTTGCCGTCGGCAGTGAGCATTGCGAATACCCACTTATCGTACGGAGTATTATCAGCAATCGATTGTTTCACCCAGTCCATGTAGGGTTCAAAGATAAGGCGTTGTTGATCCGGTCGCTCTTTTAGCCGAAGAATATCTGCCCAGAAATTATAGGTATGGCTTACATAGTCCGGACTGGTCAGGAGATCATCAATGAGGTTGATACGTTTATTTTTGCTGGATGACGCAAGGAAAGATTTTGCTTCTTCAAGCCGTGGAATGCGTCCACCAAGTTCGAGGTACACACGACGCACAAATTGTTCATCGGTAAGTGCTTCACTGCATGTTATGTCAGCGGCTGACCATTCGCTTGCCAAGATAGTATCAATTGCGTCAGCCGCATCAGCAACGCCCTGCCGAGCGGTAGTCTCTCGATCAATTTCCTTGACTAAAATAACAGGCTTAGTCGGTTTTTTTATCACAGCTTCAGGAAGACGAACTGGGGGTGGTGTCCACTGCTTCTGTTTACCAGCAAAGCCTTTTTTCTTTGGCGGTGCCGCAGCGACTGTAGGCAGCAACAAACCGGCACAAAGGCCTCCCAAAAGACCTGCTGTAACAAGTCTGTGGATGAACCGAAAATTCTTCTGCAAAAGAGACGCCTTCATAAGATGCTTTCTCGTTCAATGGATATGAGGTGGCTGGTGAACCATCGTGTGGGATGGTTCACCAGCACCCCTATTATTTTCCCGTTATGACCGTTCGTAGGCAAGAGGATAATCTCCTGTTACACAAGACGTGCAATCAACTACCCAAAGTGTCCTTTTTGACACGAACGCATCACTTCTTTTTCTTTTGTTGGCCCATACCAGCTTTGAATTCTTCGAGAGAGACCTTGCCATCTCCATCTTTATCCAGCTTTTCAAAACGCTTCTCTGCGTTCTCGAGTGCCTTGCCTTTCATGCCAGCCTTCAGTTCCTCAAGAGTGAGCGAACCATCACCATTGGCATCTTTCTTTTCAAACATTTTAGCAGGATCTGGTTTTTTCTTTGGCTTTTCTTCAGCTCCCGCAGAGCTCGTCAAGGCAGCCGATAGGCCAAGGCATGTGAAAGCAATCATAAGTCGTGTTGTTATAGTTCGCATTGAACACCTTTTTGTTGTGTGAAACGTTTGGGACAAAGAATGACATATTCCAATGAATCCCCCCTAACATCGTATCAAAGGAAGCTATTGAGCCAAAGTGAATAGACAAATTCATTCTTACTGAGGACCACGACATGCAGAATAGTGCTCTCTACGATGCCATTGAGCCTTTTCTTTGAACGATTCTGGATACTGGGAGTTTCGTCATTCGAATGCATTCTGTAACCGCTTTAATCCCTCCTGCAGCAAGGCAGGTGGGCACCCAAAGTTGAGTCGTAGGAAATTGGGGCTTCCAAAATCAGCACCATTCGAAAGACCAATGCCGGCTGCTTCGCATGTTTTTTGTGGATGATTCTGACCTGGCGGACGATGGGTAATCCACTCAGTACAGTCAACCCAAAGAAGGTACGTTGCCTGTGGTGGTATGCATGAAACATCTTGGATTTTTTCAACGGCGTCGACTGCCATTTGTTTGTTGTAATGTAAGACATCAAGAAGTTTTTTCCGCCAAGGGTCGCCGTCTTTCCAGGCAGCTTCCGATGCCGCGTAGCCAAGTGGGTTGACCATAGGGACAAGTCCTCCTCCTGCCTGCCGCCATTGTTTTCTTAGATGTTCGTTTGGAACAATTGCCGCAGCACAACCAAGGCCGGCAATATTCCATGTTTTTGAAGCAGCAACAAATGTTATTGATCGCTGTGCAGCCGGATGATCAAGACTAGCAAACGGAATATGTTGCACGTCATCGTCGAGGATAAGGTCATCCCAGATTTCATCACTGACAACCGTGACCTGATGCCGTTCACACAGCTCTGCAATTCGAAGCAGTTCACTTCGAGTGAATACAGCACCTGTTGGATTATGTGGGTGACACAGCCAAAAGATTTTCACATCGGGAGTCATTGCTGCTTCAAGAGCTTCCCAGTCGATTGTCCATCGCTGCGCGCTTGCATCTGCATGCATGGGGACTGGCACACTTTTTCGTTCTGCAAGTTTCGGAAGAAATAGAAATGGTGGATAAATTGGCGACAGGGTAAGAATCCCATCACCCGGCTGAGAAAGAAGCCGGGCGGTAATTGACAGGCCTGTTACTATGCCGGGTACACCGATGACCCATGACGGATTAATCTGCCAGTTGTGCTGTTCATGAAGATGGTTTGTCAGACTTTGCGCAAATTCAGGCGTGTCGTGTGTATAGCCAAAGACACCATGATCTGTTCTGCGACGAATGGCATCGAGCACAACATCGGGAGATTGGAAATCCATATCAGCCACCCATAATGGCAGGATTTCTTTGCCCGTCGATGATGACCGATCAAGATAACGGTCCCATTTTTCTGAGCCCGTTCCATGCCGATCAGGACAGCGAAGAAATTCTTCAGCAAGATCATCAATTTTAAGAGCACGCTTGGACATGTCGGTATCGTGACGAACCGAGAGAAACATTGCTAGCCCGGCTCATGATCAAGGTGTTCTCTGGTGCCGAGTTTTTCTGCACGAGGTGATTTCAAAAAGACAGGCATCCTTGATGATTCCTCGAAATGAGTACACTGCAAGAATTATCGTATTTCTGTGTCTTTGATGGACAAATCCTTTTTCTTCTCTTGTTCCAGAAATTAAATTATTATGAAAAAAGTACTTGTGTCGTGCTTTGTCGTTCCGTGGTGTGTGCTGGTTACTGGCAGTTTATTTTATGGTTCAGATTGCTTTGCAGCGACAACACGCGTTGTGACACATGGGCCACTTCTTGGTCAGATTACGAGTTCAAGTGTGCGGGTGTGGGCTCGCACGAATGGACCAGGCACTATTGAGTTTCGTTATGGCGAAGATGCTGCGTCGCTTGACGGCGTTTCAGAGAGTATTGAAACAACAGCCGTACATGACTTTACAGGATGGACAACACTTGATGGTCTTGATCCTGATACGGAATATGTGGCCAGCGTCTTCATCGATGGTAACCCAGCTGGTGTGCCTGCAACATTTCAAACACTCCCTGATAGCAAAGCACTTCGTGATCCTGACCATAATCCTCGTGGGCTCTTTAATTTCTCTTTTACATTTGGCTCTTGTGCAAATCAAAACCCGTTACACGGGATTGGTCCAAGTCTGCCGACGTATGCAACATTACTTGATAAACACGCTGATGAGGTTGATTTTCAGATCATGAACGGAGACTGGTTGTACGAAGAACTCCGTACAACACCAGTTGACGCGTGGGCTGAGAAGCAGGGAGTCGATGTCGAGCAGTTGCCGGAAGTTGTCCGAGATATGCCAACAATTGTTGGTGTGTGGGAAAACTACAAACTCTATCTTGATCGAGGTACGAATCTTTCAGCATGGCATCGAAATGTGCCTGGTTTTTTTACGTTTGATGATCATGAATTAGTGAACGATATTTGGGGTGCGGGGAGCACGGGTCGCCGGAATCGTCGTGCTGTATTTCGTGATATTGGTACTCGGGCATGGCTTGACTACCTCGGTTGGGCGAATCCAGCGGCGTTTCCACACCCTGTTCACCATGGTCAGGCTGAGCTTTCAACAGGCAGTGATGTTCTTGTTGATACCAAAGCAGATTTTACATCTCTTCCATTAGATGAAATGTTGAATCTTCACGTGCATTGGGGAACTCCAGAGGCTGGTGTGAATGATTTGCGATATGACGACGATGCGCTCGGCGATCCAAATTCACGGGTATATGAAATACGTGAGGTTCTCGATAAACACCGAGTACGAATTTCCCCCGTCCCAGTTGCTGATGGAAAAGTTGAATACTCAATTGGTCGTCGTAGCTATGGGAGCTTTCGAGTCGCAAATTGTGAGTTTTTTCTTCTTGATACTCGTGGGGCGAGGCAGATGCACGATATCCGACGACCGCACCAACCAAACCTCACCATGCTCGGTCTTGACCAACGCCGTTGGCTCATAGAGAGCATGGAACAAAGTGATGCCGACTTTTTTTTCGTGGTGTCGTCAGTCCCTTTTATGATTCCCCACAGAGGGGCCGGTGGTTTTGAGGCCGCATCAAATAAAGAAGAAGCGTGGACTGCTTTCCTCGATGAACGAGAAAAGCTGATTGCTTTCTGGGAAACGCTGAAACGCCCAGTTTTTGTGATGACAGGAGATCTGCATAACAGTTTCGCGATCCAGATTACTGATCGTGTGTGGGAGTTTTGTTCTGGCCCACATAACTCAGTCAATCATGTGCCGAGCCTCGATGAAGACAATAGGCCGGCGACTGGTATTTATAACTCTGGTGGACAACCGTGTGATATTCGCTGGTCGACCTATGTCCTTGAAGACCTTCCGCGACTGCAACGTCTTTATCCGCATTACCTCGTTGTGCAACTCAACAATGTGTTTAACATGCCACAACAACTAGGCGGTGAGCGGCTTGTCGCGTATCCACATCCTCAGGTTATTTTTCAATACCGCGAAGGACGAACTGGAAAAATGGTTTATGCAGAATCGGTTGTGTTGCCGCGATAATCCACATCAAAGTTTCATGAATCACTGCATCGTTGGCGGCGTGCTGCGTTTACTTGAAGTTCGGACCTCTGCCTTTGCCACGCGAGAGAG
Source organism: Planctomycetota bacterium (assembly GCA_014238855.1). Lineage (GTDB taxonomy): Bacteria > Planctomycetota > Planctomycetia > Pirellulales > UBA1268 > UBA1268. The sequence continues at coordinate 2,740 of JABAAH010000025.1, read as the reverse complement.
TGTACGCAAGTAGATCGAGCACTTCTTCTTCATTCAATTGGTCAAGTAGACCAGCCGGCATGAGTGACTGATTCGCAGGAAGCATTTCTTCAATATCTGACCGCTTCAGAACAACAAATTTTGTTGCATTTTCAGGATCTGTAACGACTGTTAGCTCGTTACCTGTCTCATTGACAATTCTCCCTGTGTAGACCTTGCCTTGCACCGTTTGGATGACATGTGCCTGATACTGATCACTGACAACCTTACTCGGGTGGATCATTGACTCAACAAGATCCTTCATTTTGAATCGACCTGCAGCCTGCGTTAGATCTGGCCCAGTGGCACCACCATCACCATCGAAGCGATGGCAGACAATACAGCGTGCGGCCGCAAAGGTTTTCTTTCCGTGTGCAAAATTTCGGCTATTTTTTTTCATACCGGTTTTCACAGATGCAAGCACCGAGTCCAGAGTCCATTTCTGACCTGGACCTTCTGGCTTTGGAAGTGGTGGTGCAACATAGGGC
>JABAAH010000025.1:0-2225 GCA_014238855.1 Planctomycetota bacterium | reverse complement strand
GAGTCCATTTCTGACCTGGACCTTCTGGCTTTGGAAGTGGTGGTGCAACATAGGGCTTGCGGGCTCCGAGTGTCTCCAGAGCAAGCTTTTCATTTTCACTTAAGCCATTGAGGCTTTCCGACTCGATGTTCACCAGGAACTTCCGATAGCTATTTCCACCACTCCACGTGCGTGCTTGATCGAGCCATGTGAAATAGGCTTTGCGGTCGGCGAGTGACCAAAGAGATTTCTCATTGACTGTTCGTAAAATGTAGCCGTAATGAATCTGTAAAAGATTGGTTCGATTCTCAAGCACTCCGGTCACTGCACGGCCATACCCAGCATTCCGCTTGGCCAGTTTTTGAATATCAGACTGATCTATTCCAAGGTTTGTGCCTTGGGATGAGGTGCCGTCTGTAGAAAGGAGACCAATCAATTTCGAGACGATCCCTGGCGCTCGTACAGCCACGAGCAAACTCGATAATGCCCGGTTGAGTTCTCGATATTCATCTTTCACATCTGCAACATGGATATTTTTCGTAAATACAGAATCTGTTTGAGCCCACGTAGTCTGTGACCGTGTCACTGCTGCGTGTTTCCACTGCTGCTCATTTGATGAGGTTCCTTCGAATCGTCCTGAAGTCCATTCCCAAGAATCATCGGAATCGATCACAGTTTCACGACCATCCTCATATCGAATTCGAAGGCTCACCTTCAGTGCGGCTGGACCACCAAGATTTTTCAGAGAAACCCGTATTGTGTTTGGTCCCGCTTTGAACGATGTGGTCACTGCTTTACTGACTGGATACATCCAGTCTTTGCACGACGCTACTTCTTTTCCATTGAGAAAAATATCACCACCGTTGTCTGTGGAAGCGACAAGATGTGCAGCAGCAACTGGTTCAGTCAGTGAGAAGGTCTTCTGAAAAGTCAGTTCTTCACCAAGGGGAGATTGTGCTTGATCGTTGGACCAGATCCACCGCGCGTCAGACTGTTGTGTTGTGCGCGGTTGAGTCCTTTTTGGTCCAGCTGGAAACAGCGGTGCAAACTTTTCTGCAAGCTGTTGTTTTACGACCGCTGTCGGTTCACCAAGCCGAATGAGAGCAAGTTCATAAGCCCTTATCAAATCGAGTAGTCTATCCTTGTCGAGATTCTTGACAGGTACCCTCTCGAGAGCAGCAAGAACGTCAGACTGTGCTGACTGTTTAGCCTGCCGTGCGACAGCAATTGCTCCATTTATACAAGCAGCTGGTGTAGAAGATGCAAGTGCTTTTGTTTGCCATGCATCGACTGGCTGATGCTCAAGCACAATGCGAGCTGCATACCGAATAAAGCGATCGGTGTGCCCAAGGTTTTTCAGTGCCATTTCAATGGCACTGGATGGATTTTTCTGTGGGGCATGAAAGGCTTCGAGTTGTCGACGAAGGTTTCGCTCAGCAGCACCGACAGCATCCTTCGCATCAACAGGATCAGTTGCTTCATTTCCGATATAGGTGACGCGATAGAGCTCACTCTGGCCACCACGTCCACCAACGGCAAAATAGATCGCACCGTCCTTACTGACGGTCATATCCGTCAGAGGAAGTGCATTGCGTGAAACAAACTCTTCTTTTTCAGCTGTGTATGTTGATCCCGATGGCGTCAGGTGAATCGCGTACATGGTCCCGAATGTCCAGTCGCAGATATAAAACGCCTTCTGGTACTGAGCGGGTACTTTTGCGCCGTATCCAAAGGCAGCCCCAACCGGTGAACCAGGACCAATATCGACCATTGCCGGCAGACTATCTGGATAAGCAGCTGGCCACTTTGCTGTGCCACTTCTCCATCCAAGTTCACTTCCACTCGTTGCGTGATTCACTCGGGTGGGTCGATACCATGGCATCCCAAAGTCCCATTCCATATCGGCGTCGTAGGCAAAAATTTCACCATCCGCGTTGAATCCAAAGTCATAAGGATTCCGATACCCAGCACTCCAGAGTTCCCATGACTTTCCTTCGGGGTCGGTGCTGACGATATAGCCACCCGGCGCCAGTTTGCCAGTTGCGTGACCGTTGCCGTCCCACATTCTGGGAATGATCTGATCTTCATCCCAGTTAGCTGGTAATCGGCTTGTACCGTCAGCAGCTAAAGATACGCGACGTTGATTTGACCGAATGCCGCCCATCGTCTGCGGCTCGGTCACATTGGTGACGGCAAAAGGCAGTTTCGTATGGTTGCCGCAGATAATGAACAGTCTTTTGCCATCG
>JABAAH010000024.1 GCA_014238855.1 Planctomycetota bacterium | reverse complement strand
GCGTTTCTTGCGGATTCATTTTGGTGAAATATTGTTTGATAGGCTGCCTTTTTCAGGGGTTTGCCGACAGAGTGCGGCCAGCCCAGCAACAGGATCCAAGAAAAGTCACGACCTCGAACAGAATGAGTTGCTAACAGCTGCTTTCCTGAGTTAAACGGTTATGGGCCGCTGAATTCGGGATACAATAATCAATGTCTATCCGGCGTGACTTTTGTTAACTATGCCGATATTTCTAAGTCGCTGTTTTCAAGACTTTTGAATCAATAATATTTTAAACCACCCCCCCTTTTTATTGTGTAGGACTCCATGGCGATTGAACTGAAGGTTCCAGAAGTTGGTGAGTCGATTACGGAAGTAATGATTGGCGTTTGGAAGAAAAATGTCGGTGACACTGTGTCTGTGGACGAAGTGATCGTGGAAATTGAAAGTGACAAGGCGACAGTTGAGTTGCCAGCACCATCAAACGGCGTCGTCACAAAGATTGTAAAGCAGGCGGGTGAGCAAGCGGTTGTTGGTGAGGTAATCGGGTATCTCGATGCGGTGTCGTCAGCCAGTCAGTTGGCTCCAGTTACAACACCCGAAGTACCTGCCTCCCAACAAACACAATCAGTTGATGTGCGTCATCGTGTTGGAAGTACTGTCATTGGTTCTGTACAGCCAGCGGCTGGGACGGGGCCTGTAATGCCAGCTGCAGCGAGAATGTTGGGAGAAGCTGGTATTTCGTCTCAGTCAATTTCTGGCAGTGGTCCTGGCCAGCGAGTCACAAAAGCGGATGCCATCTCTGCGGTATCGGCATCGATTCCTCCGTCAACGTCCGTTCCAGCCATTGCTACTACAAATAAAGAGCAGCGCCCACCAGTGGAGGGAACAACTAAAATTGCAGCATCAGGTCTTATTCGCAGCGAGCGGCCTGTCCTGATGAGCCCAATGCGTCGCCGGATTGCGGAACGGCTTGTTGAGGCGCAGCGTGCTGCTGCTTTGTTAACAACCTTTAACGAAGTCGACATGTCTGCGGTCATGGAACTTCGTAAGAAATTCAAAGAAAACTTTATAGACCGCCACGGTGTGAAACTGGGCTTTATGTCCTTTTTTGTGAGAGCAGCGGTTGAGGCTCTGCATACCGTGCCGCAAGTCAATGCAGAATTCCGTGATCCTCATATTGTGTATCGAGATTTTTGCGATATCGGAATTGCAGTTGGTGGAGGTAAGGGACTCGTCGTTCCTGTTCTTCGTAATGCTGAACAATTGAATTTTGCCCAGATTGAACAGTCGATTGGTGATTTCGCCCGTCGTGCAGCCGAGAATAAAGTAAAGCTCGAGGAACTCCAAGGAGGAACATTCACTATTTCGAATGGTGGAGTTTACGGTTCTATGCTTAGCACACCAATTATCAACCCGCCACAGAGCGGCATTCTTGGGTTGCATACAATTCAAGAAAGACCAGTTGCTTTAAATGGTCAAGTTGTGATTCGGCCAATGATGTATGTGGCGTTGTCGTATGATCATCGAATAGTTGATGGTCGTGAAGCAGTCACGTTCTTAAAGCGAATTAAGGAAATGATTGAAGACCCCACGCGACTCATGCTGGAGTGTTAGCTTGGTTTTGGGAATTTTTTGTCGTGTAAGTCGCGATTTTTTTATTAGGGAATCCGTTTTTGAGTAGACGGCTTCATAAATAATAGCGTTTGAGTCACGCGACCGTCTGATCCGGGTGTTTTCATTTTCTAGAGATAATTTCGAGGACATAGATGACATACGATTTAGTTGTACTCGGTGGTGGTCCAGGTGGGTATGTGGCTGCCATACGTGCCGCCCAGCTTGGCATGAAGGTCGGCATTGTCGAGAAGGAGAGTCGTTTTGGTGGCACATGTCTTCGCGTCGGTTGCATTCCATCGAAGGCCCTCCTTGAGTCGAGTTATAAATATGAAGTTGCTTTGGGTGAGCTCAGTCAGCACGGTGTGAATGCCCAGGGAGTTTCGCTCGACTTAGCAGTCATGATGAAGCGAAAATCTGATGTTGTCCAAACATTAACGAAGGGTATCGAAGCGCTGCTGGCAAAAAATAAAGTTGTGAAAATAAAGGGAACCGGCCGTTTGGCCGGTGTTGGGCGGGTACATGTAAGTGGTTCTGATGGTGGCACAACAGAACTTTCATCACAGAGAATCATTCTTGCTGTTGGCAGCCAGAGTGTGGTGCTGCCGGGTATTGAGTGTGATGGTAATCGTGTTGGTACGAGTATCGATGCGCTCTCGTTCCCTGAAGTACCAGAGCATCTTGTTGTCATTGGCGGTGGCTATATCGGGCTTGAGCTCGGTAGCGTATGGCGTCGACTTGGCTCGAGGGTCACTGTTCTTGAATATTCTGATCGAATCCTCACTGGTATTGATAGTGAGATCGCATCAGATGCACTAGTACTGTTCAGAAAACAGGGTCTCGATATTCAATTAGGTGTCAAAGTGTTGTCAGCCAAAGCTGAGGGTGCCGCCTGTGTTATCCATTCGGAAGGTAGAGATCCGATGAACTGTGATCGGGTGTTGGCTGCCACAGGAAGAAGGCCGGCTACTTCTGATATTGGTCTTGAAACGGTTGGCCTCTCTCCTGATGGGCGTGGGTCAATACAGGTTGACGGACAGTACAGGACCGCAGCTCCGGGGGTGTACGCCATAGGGGACTGCATTGCAGGGCCCATGCTGGCACACAAGGCTGAAGAGGATGGTGTTGCATGTGTTGAGGCGATGCAGTCTGGGTGGTGTCATGTGGATTACGGACTCGTTCCGGCGGTGGTTTTCACGCATCCTGAGATCGCAACCGTTGGTCGTACCGAGGAGCAATTACAAGCTGATGGGGTGACTTATAAAAAAGGGGTTTTTCCATTTCGGGCAAATGGCAGGGCACGAACGATTAACGACATTACAGGGAAAGTGAAATTGTTGGCAGATGCTAGTAGCGATGCAGTGCTCGGCGTTCATATTATCGGCCCAGCCGCTGGTGATCTCATTGGCGAGGCTGCTGCAGCGATGAGTTTCGGAGCTTCATCGGAGGATATTGCCCGGGTCTGTCATGCTCATCCAACACTGCCAGAAGCATTGAAAGAAGCTGCATTAGCAGTGAATGGGCGTGCTATTCATGTATGAATTAAAGAAGAATATATTGGCCACTCGATGGTAGGATTTGAATTCCTAAAAACTATGCGCCCGTAGCTCAGTTGGATAGAGCAGCGGACTTCTAATCCGCAGGTCACAGGTTCGAATCCTGTCGGGCGTACCTTTTTTCTAGGCCTTTGAGAAAGCTTCAAAGTCTTTTGGTAACTTTTCGTCGTCCGTTGAGTATTTCCTCAACCGGGGCTCGCCGTATGTCGACGATCAAAAGAGGTAGCGAGTCATTCGCTACAACGTCCTCGGGGTTGAAACTTTCAAGGCTCATGGGCAAGCCCCCGTACTGAAGGCGATGGCGTCTGAACCTTTGCAGTAAGGCCAACGGCCCTGCTTTGAGATATTCAAGCCGTTCGGACGGCTTGCCGCCATGCCGCGCCCTGCCATCCGAGACGGCACTTCAATTCGTCCGACCTGTAGAGATGATCTGGACTGATAACAGCGGGACAACGAGCCGCCCGCCGCGATAGGTTCAGAGGCTTTCGCCTTTGCGTGGTTGCTATGTTTGCAACTCCCGAAGTCTGTCAATCGTGTTGTTGGCTTCAGAAGCTGCGAAGCGTTCAGACAAAATACGATGTCTGGTCTTCAACGCCCCCAGTCGACACGGCCGACACGTTTTTATGTTTGGGGGTTGCCTGCGTTGGAACCCTTGTATTTGCCAACGGCTACTACAATGTTATGCAAGGCAGATTTATGTTCATCAAAAAGAAGGACTAAACTATCGGTGTTCGCTTCAGCTGAGGCGTAGTGATAGCTAAGCCCTCATGGACTAATTCATTCAATTTTTTTTTCAATAAAGTGTCCGCCACACATGACAACCGCAAAAAGTATGAGACTGCCCCCGATTCCCCAATCCCAACGATTGACGCAGCAAGTAACAAAAAGAATGAAAACTGGGATTGATAAAAGATATGCTACGACACTCGTTCCTTGACGGTGGCCACATGAGGGACAAACATCGGCATTGGTAGAAATCCTGGTACCACACGCCGGGCAATCTTTAAGTTGGGCCGTTTCCATGTCATGTAGCCCTAGAGAAAGTTAGCTGGGTAGTAGCGCTGGGTAGTAGCGCTGGGTAGTAGCGATAGATTAAAAGTGTAAACCGTCGTCGTCAAAGTTGGTAGCTCTTAAACTTTCGGCGTTCGCTTCCTTTCGGCGTTCGCTTCCATAGTTCAACGGCTTCCATAGTTCGGCGACTTCCCAAGCTATATCGGGTTCGGTTTCCAGCGGTATCAATCCACAGTTGTAAAGACCTTAAAAAATCGACGGCCCATCAGTTTGATGGTATTTAGGTCGGCTTTAAGTATCGGCCCTATTGCTGTCATTACTTCCATAAGTTCATGGCCTACCAGTACGCTCGGCATCTGGTACTTCTTGGAACTCGAACCCGTCGCGTAGGGGCGTAACGCAGGATCGAGCATATATTAGAAGGGTTTCTAATGGCCGCCTTTGATAACTACGAGTCACGTGTCTTTGGTACAGCTGGCAAGAGGATCGGCGTAGCGCAATGGTCCGGTATTCATGTTCAAGATTCCTTTAAAGAGAAGCTGCTCGTGTCGATAACCTCAACCTATTAGCAAGCTACCAAAGTGTTCAAGTTATTTCGGTAACTTTCTTTACGCCTGTCCTACCCATCGCGGTTAAAAGGGTAATTGGCCAACTGCGAGAATTAAGGCATGAAGCAGTCGTCAGAAATATAAGAAAACATTTCCACCGGACTTCTAATTCATAGGTCACAAATTCGAATCCTGTCGGGCGTATCGATCTTGTCATGCCGGCATGACGATGGTTCTCTATAGATTCCGGTTCCCGTGACGGCCTGCTGGTCGATGCTGACTGTGTCGGATTCTTTGCCGCCCTGTGTGCGGTTGTTCGCTTACTCCATATGGTGCAGTACGTGTTTGAATTATGTCGGGGATGCTTGCGTTAATGAAGGTCGTCAGGACACACTCCGGATGACTTCTTCTGTTTTAGCTCCGTACCCCAAAGTGCAATCAGATCAAAGGTTAGGTGAAACTCGACAAGCAGTTCGTCATTGTCGGATGTGCCTTCTTCTTCTTTTTCTTCTTCTGGCTACTCTCAAAGAATAAAGAATCTTGTCATTTTCACTTTGATCTTTTGAACGTAATCCATAGGCAGCTGACTACCATCGTCACTATGAAGTCGCCTGCTGTTTGGCCTTCTTTTGTATCCTGTAAGTATCTCTAAGCTCTTTCAAATAGAAAATGTAGAAGGGACAATCTGAAACAATGTCTTCTGAATGGAGGTTGAGCTGTTGAGCAATCACTTGTAACGTTTCCCTGAGACAGAACGTCGGGTCGCTCTCATACAAGTCTCTAAGTGATTCATCTATTCGTTGTTCTTTTGGCAAGGCTTTCGGTTTTGGTGCCTCTAATTCCGTTCTTAGGTATTCAATAAAACTGATTGATGATTCAACAATATTTTCAAGCTGCATGAATTTTCGAGGTACAAAATCAGCCATCGACCAACCCAAGGAGTCATCCAGAATCGTAGCTTCGTCAACCGTTAAGTCTGCTACCCTCGACTGATAAAAAGCTTTCCCATCTACAAAGCCTTCGCAACCCAGATGACCTTTGCCGGCTGCTTCAATCAAAGCCCAGAGCCAGTTGATTTCAACAATTCCAGCGTCAGGCTCGAATCCACATTTGCACAATTCGTCGTGCAAATCTTTTGAAGCAGCCTTGCATGTTGCCATCATCAGACGTTTCACAGTCAGATCATTTCCCCGTATAATTAGAAGCCCGTTGAGTTCTGTGGCCGGGGAGAACCTGAACGTAGGTTGTTGATTTTCAAAGGCCTTGTACGTTGTCGGTAACTCAGACGGATAGAGCGGTTCAATATCTGTTCTCCAAATGGCATAAAGAAGCCCAATGGGTTCCTTGTCTCTGAATGCTTCGAACCGTGCAAAGAGTCTTTCCATAGACTTCGGATTCATTTTCAGTTCCTCCGGTGAACTCTGAGACGTGTGCCCAAATTTGCGCCTTCCGGAGCTTAGTTCCGGTAGGTGTAGACCGTGGAAAATATTATAACAGTCACGCTTTAAAGCGTGGTGTTATCAACCGAATCCTTTGAAATAGACTTCTAATCCGTAGGTCAAAGGTCTGAGTCATGTCACTCAGGCTCGTTCTTCTGCCTCTTGGACTCAGGCTACGGCTTCACGAGTGGCAATAGATGTGCTAGCCAGTCTTGGTGACTCAAGCGTATGACTTGCCTGGTATCCGGGATACAGGTTCCTGGTGTACGCTTCTTCGGTTCTTGATTACGCCAATCAGCTTTAGATATCCGTATTTTACCGGAACGCCTAATCGTGAAAGATCACTTGTTCCAAATGTCAGAATAATCAGGAGAGAAAATCTTTTTCAGGTAACGAATAATTGTAGAGAGAATAGTTTTCATACAGAAGCCCCTTTCCAGTATTCATTATCGATTCGTGATGTGTTTTGTTTTAGTTTTTAGTAGAAGAGACCTCGCACCGTTAAAGCCATCATAAATCGCATATCAAAACTAAGTGGAATGTGAAGTGCCTGTTATCGCTACAGTTAGAGTCTTTGGTTTAGAAATTATTCTGTGCCATGCCTGCTCCGGTCGATAGCTGTTTTTATAAGACGGTAAGGAGATTTATCAATCATATCTTTCATTAGGATTGTGACATCGTCTGTAAACCCCGTTCGTAGCTATGGTCGTTGATAGTCTCATGGTGTTTGTGGCAAAAAAATAGTTTATAATTGAATGTGGTCTGCATATTGTTGTTGAATCACACACCTATCCATGCTGGAAAATAAGGAGTCAACGTTATTGAATCTTCAGAATCTGTAGATCAAGCACTGGTCGCATTAAAAGTTGCAGTGCAGGAGTCACATTCGTGCCGTCAGCTTTCTGATAAGCGCTTCGATGTGACTCACGAGACCTTTGAGCGATCGAGTACCCAGCAGCGACTCGTCCTCAGAGCACTGGAAGAATTGATAGGGTCTCACAGCGATAGTTCTGGTCCATTGCGTATTCTTAGTGTTGGGTGTGGAAGCGGGATACTTGATAATCAGCTGATATCTTCAATTGCTTTGTCGAGTCGGTGTTTTAATTACACAGGAGTTGATCCGAACCCTGTTGCCTGTCAGCGTTTCCGGGAGAGTTTTGACAAACTGGCTTTGAAGAATGTTGAACTAAAACTAAAAGTGCAAGGCATTGAGTCGCTAGATATCAATGAGCCTTTTGACATTATTCAGTTGACCCACGCGCTGTATTACTTCAAAGACCCAGCCGACACACTTGAGAAGTTGCGGAAACTACTGGCACCGAACGGAAAGTTGGTAATGGTGCACGCTCCCAATGAGTCCCTTAACCAGCTTTCAGAATGCTTTTGGTCCCATCATGTTGACCACGATATCTGGTTCAGCAAGCGTCTTGAGGAACATCTTGTGCGGGAAAACATAGACTTCACTCGCCACAGAATACATGGGGAAGTAGATGTTACTCAGTGTTTTGAAAGTGGGTGTGATCATGGTGAAAAACTGTTGGACTTTATCACTCAGAATGATTGCCGGGAGTCTGGAGTGGAGGTGCTTGAACGGTGCCTGTATTTCCTGAAAAAGATCAGCCATGTTGATGGAAGTAGTCTCAAGGTAGAGCATCCAGCAGATGTTTTTGTCGTAACCTGAATTGGTGACGGTTCAGTTGTTTTCGGATACGGGTGACGACGGGCACGATAGCGTCTAGGCAGGGCTCATGATTTCTTAAAGAACAAGTTGATAATCTTGTGTGTTGACGGTGTTTCATAAGAAACTTTGTGACTACTTTTTAATTGGGTTGTAGAAGATGATTGATGAAGGTTTTTCGCAGCACTCATCATATGCACCACTGGAGTGCCAAGAGAAATCAAGCGTTACCATTGTTCAGTACTCACTGCATGTTGCTGACGGTGAGTATGCGTGTTTGGAAAAGCTGCTTTCGGAAGATGAGATGGAACGGTCTCTTCGGCGAGTGCCTAAGGTTCGACGAAGAGCCGTTGTCAGTAGAGGGCGTCTTCGGGTTTTGTTGGGGTGCTTGATTGGGATTGATCCAGAAAAAGTTGAACTCTCAACAGGGCATTTTGGAAAACCCTATCTCAGTGGGTTTCATCAGAGTGATATTCAGTTCAATGTGGCCCACTCAATGGACGAGGCGATTGTTGCTATTTCATATCAGGCTGCAGTCGGAGTTGATTTAGAGAAAAGGAAGGGGACGCACGATCAGAGATGGGCTCGCCTTATGGCGTCTACGATTTTCTCAGAAATTGAATTGAAAGAACGGTTGGCAGTCTCCGATACAATTTTTGCCGCAGAAATTCTTGACGCTTGGGTAGCAAAGGAAGCATTGCTGAAAGCGATTGGCACAGGTATAGGTGACAAACTTCGCAAGTGTCAACTTCCTGCTGGTCTTCCGAAAGTCAGGATGTTCACTGATTTAGATACGACTTTATGTCGACTAGCACCCGTGGCTTTGTGGGATCAGGGTCCTAGGTGTAGCGAAAGGCTCGGTGTTACTCTGGTCGGCCTTGGTGAAGGTGCTCATGTGGCGATAGCGTGTCCGTCACTAACCTGTGAACTTGCAGTCCGAAGTTTTGACCGGGTGCTGCGTGACAGTGCGGTATAGAAGTGATCCTGCTGAAAATAATTACAGCCCATGGTGGGCAGATTTATTGAATCAACAAGCATGTGTTGATTTCACCCGGCTCATGAGAAACTGTATTCTGACAAAATGGGTATTTTTTAGAAAACAGGAAAAGGATTACTGAAAGAGAGGCGAAACGTGTCGACGAATGACGATCTTTATTTGTGTTTGTGTGCGGTCAATACGGTGATGGAAATTGTTGGTGCTACATAATGTTTGGTGAGCGTAATTCATCTTCTATTCCACATGTGTGTTCTCTTGTTTTCAATACTCATTCTTAGTATTGGGAATGCTGCTCCTCTTCAGCCTCGTGATCTAAATACCGATCGGGATGCATTTACTCCGTCAGCATTTACGATTCGCCCAGGCGTTGCTCTGAATGAAATGTCCCATGTCTATATTGAGAATAGAGATGGTAATCCAACAAATAATTATCCAGAGTATATTTTTCGTCTTGGAGCCAATGAGATATTTGAGTGGAGGCTCGGTGTAAATTATTCAGTTGGCTCGCAAGGCAATGTTGTCACAAGTGTTGAGGCGGGAGAACTTCCAATTGGTGGTGGGGCACTCTATGAATCAAATTTTCTTTATGGTTTCAAATTAGCAACCACAGACCAGAATGGCCTCATTCCTCAGAGTTGTTTCATTATGGAGGCAACTACACCAATGTATGGTGAGGAATTTGGAACAGAACCCGTTGCCACCATTGTTTGTGGTTGGGAATTCCCTCGAAAATGGCGAATTGATACAGCCATGCGTTATGCGTACGCTGAGGGCGAAGAGAACTGGTTCAGTCGCTGGGGGCCATCAGTAGTTGCTCGGATTCCACTCACGAATAGTTGGGAAGTCCATGCAGAGTATTTTGGAACATTTACGCAGGGTCTTGTGGAGGATGTGAGTCGTCCTTTTTTCAGCCCAGGCACCCACTTTGTGATTACTGAAAATGTTGAACTTGGTTTTCGTGTGGGTTGGGGACTCACGGAAGAAGCAGCAAATTTTTTCTCAGACGTCGGCCTTGCAATTCAGTATTGATTGCTTTCTTTTGGAAGATGCTCTAAATTTTCGTGAGTTCACTATGTGTTGCTCTCGGGGAAATCTTTGTAATGTCTATTTGTAAGTCTCTGTCAATTGCTTGCCTATGTGCCTTGGGTGTTTTTGTTTGTGCGAATGTTAAAGGAATTGATTCGTGGAATACGTACCCTGGAGGTGAGGGTGCAGGGCATGGAAAAAGCATAGTGCTGATAAGTGGTGATGAGGAGTACAGGAGTGAAGAAGCGCTTTCCCAATTAGCAAAAATTTTATCAACGCGACATGGTTTTGACTGTGTTGTCCTCTATGCAATCGATAAAGACTCAGGTGAAATCGCTCCAAACGAACAGAATAATATTCCTGGTTTAGCAGCATTACGGAAAGCCGACGTAATGGTCATTGCAACACGCTTTCGTAATCTTCCCGATGAACAGATGAAAGAAATTGATGATTACTTACTTAGTGGTCGGCCTGTAATTGGTATGCGGACAGCAACGCACGCCTTTAAGCTTTCCAAAGAGAGCCCGTATTCCCACTACAGTTTTAATTATAAAGGTGACAGGGAAGGGTGGACTGAGGGGTTCGGCCGATTGGTCTTGGGTGAAACATGGATTAGTCATCATGGTCACCACAAATTTGAAAGTACACGAGGTATAGTCGCTCCAAATGCACAGGGGCACCCGGTGCTACGGGGCATAGAGGATGGTGATATATGGGGACCAACAGATGTCTACGGTGTACGGTTGCCGTTACCTGGAGACAGTAGGCCACTCGTTCTTGGTCAGGTGCTTGAAAATATGGACCCAGAATCGCCTCCAGTGCAAGGCATTCAAAAGAATGGCAAAAAGAACATTGCTAAAAACGATCCAATGATGCCAGTTGCGTGGGTCAAGAGTTACTCAGTCGATGGCGGTCCTCAGGGTAAAGCCTTTACGACAACAATGGGTGCTTCAACGGACATGGTTTCAGAGGGAGTCCGTCGGATGCTGGTCAATGCCTGCTACTGGGCGGTAGGTCTTGAGGCTGAAATCTCAGCGGAGTTGAATGTCGACATTGTGGGGGACTTCAAACCAACAATGTATGGTTTTCGAAAAGGGAAAACTGCTGGAATAACCCCAGAAGATCTAAAGTAATTACTCTTCCGGAAGCCGCTTAATCCAGATGTTTCGAAACTTCGTAGGACTGCCGTGGTCTTGCAGAAACAGTGGCCCGCTCCCTGTTTCGTGTAATGTCTGCTCAATCTTTTTGAGGTATGGAGTGACTCCATGCTTGTAGGGAATATATGGAGACCGTGGTTCTGTGAATGCCACTTCATTTTGCACCAGTTGTCCATTAAGCCACGCCTTGAGTATTCCGGGTGATCCAATGCCACCACGGTCATCTCTTCGTGGTGCAATGAAGCGTATGTCGTACACCTGCCATGCACCTGTAGGGCGGGATGCGTTGATGAGAGGTTTCATGAATCGGTAAAGGCTACCCTCGTCTTGCTGCGTGAAATTTTTTACACCAAATGAATCATAGATCTGCATTTCAAAGTGCCCGTGTATGTACAGTCCACTATTTCCATGTGCAACTGGTGATGTCATGAACTCTACGTGTATATCTGCATCCTGAAAAAATTCCGTTGAAACGATATGGTTCCTGTGCTGTTTACTTTGAGTGGCTGTGAGCACACTGTCTTCTTCAGACCAGTCAATTGGCTCACCGTTCATCGCAGTAAATTTTGGTTCGACATTCTCTCCAAGAAGGATGACTGCGTCTTCTGGCGGATGCGCGGGTAAGGCACGCTGGTCAGGATGAAAGTTAGCTATGACTTCTTGATTTTTTGAATCCGAGGGTCGAACTTTCTTTGGTTGTGAATGTACCGTTTTTTGTAATTTGCTATCTGCAAAGTTTGCAAATTGCTCCCAGTCAAACTCTAGGAGGTCGTGCTTTCCCTCGCGAACATGGTAGCCGATTGTCTGACCAACTGATAAATTCACTGAAGGCATTCTGACGGTCTCCAGCCCTTGAAGGTTGTAGAGCTTCCAAGCAGGTGTTGCGGCAACAGCGGCCAGAAACTCTCCTTTTGGATCTGCCCAGCGATCGCCTTCAGCACTTGCTACATACAGGGGACGGGGGGCAATCATCGCAAGAAGAGAATGTTGATCACACGGAAGTTCAACCTCACGATTGGCAAATGAAGCAAATGTTGGGCAGAACCAATGAGGGAAACGTTTGGTGATCACCTCAATAGATTCACCAAAATTGCGTTGTGAGAGAGCTGCTCCACCACAGCCAGAATCGTTTGATATCACCATGGCAAAACGTTTGTCGCATGCTCCTGCCCAGAGTGCTGCCTTTCCGAGCCGAGAGTGGCCGAGGACTATTACTCTGTCTGAATCAATCTCGGGAAGAGTAATGAGCCAGTCAAGAATCCGCGAGAGGCCCCAAGCCCATGTCCCAATAGCTCCGGGCTCATCTTCAGGAATGTGTTCACCAGTTGGCCTGCCAAGCGACCCCAGAATGCTGGTCGCACGGCCATCTTTGTGATCGGGGAAAAAATCACCACAGTGGGCGGTCGCTAATCCGTAGCCACGACCCAGCATTAATGGAACAGGAAATCGTCGACTTCTGGTGCCGCGAGAAGCGTCCGTAGCATGATTATTCCCCTCTTTTGAAATGACCCAGTTCTGTGTTGTTTCAATATCTTTATCGGTGACTTCTGCCTGGTTGCCAAGAAAGTTAAGTTTTAAAAATACGGGCACCTTTTTTTTGGATTTTGGTATGTATAAAAGCACGTTGGTGGCAGGAGAGTCTAAGTTTGGACCCAGTCGAAGTGTTGCTTGAATTCGGAGAGCCGGAATGCCATCACGCTCTGTGTCGCAACGGTCCACGTTCCCAAGAACTGAAACCTCAGTCGTTGGTAATCGCCGCCCGTAAATAAATTTCTCAAGTAGTTTGAATTGATGAGGGCGTGCAAATTTCTCCCAGTAAGATCTGGAAAGAACTTTTTTTTGATTGGGAACCAGGAAGAGATCAGGCAAGTGATAGTCCCGAACCTCTGATTCAGTATAGTTCGGTGTCGGATTTGCTTCTGCAATGTTCGCATGCAGTGCAAAAACAACCAGAATTATGAGTAATGAAAAACGACAAGCCCGGGAAATCGTAATCATTTATTTCCAAAAATCTAAGAATGTACGTGAGCTGTCTATAAGAATTCCCGTTGATTTCCAAAGATACTGAATGATTCGTGGATGTAAATGAGCTATAGAATCTTAAAATTAGCTTGGTGCATCAATCTTTCGTAGATGAAGGCCAGCTGCAATAAATGCCGCAGCGCTTGAGAGAAAATTGATACCAATGAAGACCCCAAGCAGCATGCCTGCTTCGAGTGGGCTGCTCGTTAAGAGAATAACGCTTAAAATCCCTGTAATAATTCCATCTACGAGAAGCCATCCCCAGGGAAATCCTTCTCGGATCGTAAATGCTGCTGCTAGCTTTGCTACGGCTTCGAACGCTAGTAGGAAGCCAAGAAAGAGAACAAGAGCCTCAACACCTGCCTCTGGTAGCACGAGCATTCCAATGCCAGCCATTGTCGAAAGGCCACCGCAGACGAGTGTGACCCAGAAACCTCTCCATGTATAGGTGCCAACCGCCATTGCTACTTGTGAAACCCCTGCTACAAGCAGGCTAATGCCACAAAATACCGCAATTACTTTTGCTGCTACCCACGGTGTCATGACCGCGAGGGTGCCAAGGGCTGCAAGAATCCCACCGAGAACCAGGCACCAAGTTGCAATTCGGGAAACACTAGGCGACTCAGTATCCATCAAAATACTCCAGAAAGGGATTTGAAATCGAATGACATAACGGCGATTCAGTTCGTTAGAGCATAATTGGTGGGTGGCGTCTTTGCTGCTGAAATCTCACCAAGTATTCTTTTCAGCTAAAATACATCGTAATCAAACGATTTAAGCACTTTTTTACCAATTCAATATAATTGCATGGTAAGAAATTCACGAAGTCCGTTGCCGTTCAGGAAGTTCGTTGCTACCGTCAAAAAATGGAAAATTCTGCTTTGGAGAGCCGGCAGCCCGATCGTAAAGCCTCAGGAATGGATCGGCTTCAAGATTCGGATGCAACGGTGTTATCTGGTGAGGATGCGGCAGCTCATGTACCAAAGTCAGTAAATGAATTAGGGAAACTTCTTGAAGGTCGCCAACTTGGAGACTACCGCCTCAATAAATTTGTTGGCGGTGGTGGTATGGGTGCAGTCTTTAAAGCACTCGATACGACTCTTGATCGAACGGTTGCAGTAAAAGTATTAGCTGGCCACCGGTCGGCTGATGAAGAAATGCTGAGGCGTTTTCGGAATGAAGCGCAATCTGCGGCAAGGCTCAATCATGAGAACATAGGTTTAGTCCATGCCGTTGGATCGAGTGATGGATGGCATTTTATTGTCTTTGAATATATCGAAGGTACAAATCTTCGAGATTTAGTTCGACAGCGAGGTCCTATGGCAGTTGCTGCTGTTGTAGATATCTCCATGCAAATTGCGGCAGCCTTAGATCATGCTTGCCACCGAGATGTCACACATCGTGACATTAAGCCATCGAATATTCTTCTTACACCTGAAGGTCGAGCGAAATTGGTTGACATGGGGTTAGCCCGATTGCAGCATATTGCTGGTGAGCAAGACCTCACTGTCAGTGGAATAACACTCGGTACATTCGACTATATTTCTCCAGAACAAGCGAGAGACGCTCGGTCAGCTGATATTCGGAGTGATCTCTATTCGTTGGGATGCACGATGTTTTTCATGCTAGTAGGTAGAGCACCATTTGCTGAAGGGACAATGGTGCAAAAGCTGCTCCAGCACCAACAGGAGCTACCACCCGAGATTTTAAGCATGAGGGCTGATACGCCTCGCAAGCTTGCATCGCTGGTTCATAAATTAATGGCAAAGCGTCCTGAGGACCGCTTTCAGCATCCAGCAGCTCTTGAATTTGAATTGCTATCGATTGCAGAAGAAGAGGGTTTTGATGTTACGGTGTCTCGTGCAGCTGTTGAACCGACTTTGTCTGTGAGGCATGCAGCAGATGTGTCTTACTGGCCATGGGGCCTGGCAGTTGTAGGCCTTATAAGCCTTGTGTGTTGGACAGCTATAGCCTTCCCGGTTCGTGTGTTGACGGAAAACCAAGCCGTTGACGTCAATTACCAGTTCCAAGATTTTGGTGATACGGCGGTAGTGCGGGTTGTTTCACAGCCTGCTCAAGACAATGAGTTCGACACTGTTGCCGCAGCAGTGGCACATTTAACAGCTGGTGGAGTAATAGAACTATCTGGAGATTCAGAGCATGAGATTGGTCCCACCCGTCTGAATACGGATATCCATTTAACGATACGAGGAGAATCGGAGAGGCGGCCTGTCTTACGTGCGGTTCCTTCGTTGAAATCGGCATTTGGCTCAGATGAGTCAGTGTTTTTTATTGCAGACGGACACCTGACACTTAAAGGTGTAGATATTCGCATTGGTCATGAAAATGGTGATAACATTGGCGGCTATACATCGGTCTTTGAACTTGCTGATGGAGGTCAGCTTACCTGTACAAATACAGAGGTGGTATCTGCATCTAGTGCAACTCAAGAAAAATCGTTCGAAGTGGGTGGCGGGTTGGTTCTAACACGTATACGTGCTATCCGTCGAAGCCAACAAGAGGATACGGCTTACAATACAAAAGCTATTGAGCTCTCGGCGGACGTGTCTGATGAAGCCAGAGACTCAATAGAAGAAAATGCTATTAAAATAGAAAATTCTGTAGTCAAAGGTAATTTTACGTGTTTTGTTTGTGAGTCATCTACAGCATTGTCACTTTCTTGGATTGGTGGCGGTGTGACAGTTGATCAAAGATTCCTTACGGTAAAAAGTAGTTCCACTCACCCTTTTGAACCAGCTAAAGTACAGCTTCGCCTTCGTGACGCAACGTTTGCCTGTCAAGAAGGGTTTGCTCGTCTGGAGGATGCACCAGGACAGGATGACGTTCCTCAGTTGCGAGCCGTTATAGATAGCTGTCGTTTTATTATCCCCGAGTCAGATGTTTTGCTAGAGCAGGTAGGAGTGGCAGAGCCAGAGGTTTATCAGCGAGCAATAAATTGGACCGACTATCGGGGGAGATATGAGGGCGGAAGTATTTTTCGTAAAATAGATGGTGCTGGTAATGCAATTGAAATCGATTATTCTTCTGCTGGTCAGTCGTTGGATTATCGAGATTTTTCAGCGATCAAATAGTTGAGACGCATGAAATCAGGACGATACAATTGAGACCGATTCTCAATTGCAAGAAATAATTTCCTTAGAAGACATAACAGAGGTATCAGCATTTTTTTCCTGTAATATCATTGCAAAGGCGCCATTGTATACACGATGCGGTTTGTTTTTTGGGTGTACGAAGAATACAAACTTGAAAGAAAAACGCTGTAAAAACTGCTTGGAACTGGTACCCGAGATAGACGAGAGCGTTTCGTTTTCATCTCGTGATAAGTAAGGAGAAAATAAAATATGAGAAAAATTCAATTGCTCAGTAGATTGTTGTTGGTGATGTTCGTCGGATCGTTCATGATTTCCGCGAGCCCTGCTTTCGCCGTGAAACAGTTCTATGATGAATTTAAAGAAGTTTATGTAAATAACGGTGAACTCGATGCGAGCGCAGTCGCTAAGGCAAAGTGCAATCTGTGCCATGAAGGGAAAAGTAAAAAAAATAAGAATGCTTACGGCAAACTGCTTGATACCTTGTTGGATCGAAAAAAGGATGCGAAGAATCCAGAGAAAATTCGGGAAGCATTAGCGAAAGTGGAATCAGAGAAAAACTCATCAGGCGTCACATACGGTGAACTTTTCAAGGAAGGCAAACTGCCTTAGTATTCTCTGTTGTTCTCACATCAAAGCATCATTACTGGCCTCGAGGAGAATGTCCTCGAGGCCAGTTGTATTTCGTACGGCCCCGAAAGCATTATGTGATCCGAAGATTCGGACTTGCTTTACTAGATAATCGAATTGTAGATGCGCGAGCGACTCCGTAACTGGTGAGATCTCTGCAAGTGATCGCCAGCGATGCTTGCCTCTACCGAACTGGTCACGACAGCGCACTTGTAGTCTGAATTCAATTTCGCGCTGTTTCGGTGGTGCGTCTATAAGTATTTCATTTTGCTGAATGTCACAGCCAGTTCTTTTGGCTAATCGTATTGCAAAACAATCAGAGACTTGAACGAGTTGTTTATAGGGTAGCCCAGCCAAAGTCTTGTGGAGCGTCGGGTGAGATTTCGCATCAAACGAGGCAATTCGTTTGAAGAGTTTTCGTTGCGACCCAAAGAGTCCATTTCCAAGTAATTGAGTCACTGGATTTTTATCGTTATCACATATGTGTTGTACGAAGGATTCTTCTGTTGATTGAACTAATTGACGTATGTCTAACTGTTCACGACTGAGCCAAAGTGCTCGTTGCAGCATGGCTGTTGCTGATCGCACAGCATGGTGCCAGTAAACCTCACTGAACATGACGTAGCGAGCAAATACCATGAGTTCTGCGGCCGTCTTTCCTTTTTCAGTGATTGCGAGTGATTCACTGTTCGCATCAAGGCAGAGGCTTGCGAGTAATCGGTCTTGGTCAAAGTGTCTGCCGTACGGTACTCCGGCGTGCAGGCTGTCCCGCATCAGGTAGTCCATTTTATCGACATCTATTGGTCCCGAGAGAAGTGAATGAATAATCTTCCCAGCTGGATCGCTCGCGGACCCTAGTATAAGGTCGGCAATGCGATCTGCTGATAGTCCCCAATCGGACATGAGAAGATTTTTAATCTCATTCGTCGAGATGAGCTGAGAGGTTCGTTCCTCGTGTCGTGGTATGCCCGGCAAATCCATGTCTTCAATGGGATGGCAGTACGGCCAATGTCCGATGTCGTGGAGAATTGCAGCAACTAAGAAAGCCGAGGCGTCTTTTTCAGAAATAATCGCGCGAAAGCATTCATCGCCATGCAGGCTCAAAAGGAACTCGAGGGCGAGTCGATAGACACCAAGTGAATGCTCAAGCCGGGAGTGCACAGCACCTGGGTAAACAAGTGAAACAAGGCCCAGTTGACGTACTGAGGCCAGTCGCCGTACCGGTGAACTGTCAAGTAATTTACGAACGCGAGGAGTAAGAGGGACGGTTTTGTCCGGGGGAATCCGGACGCCGCCGCCATCATGAATTGTTCTCAGTTCCTGGAGCTTCTCAAAAGACATTCGATCTCGAACTCTTTAAGTCTTTCAAAACCACTTTCTATTCAGTGGTCACAAGGGTGGTTGTAATCCTGCCAGATATCTCATTAAAGCTATCAGGATTACATAGAAAGAATAGTGGCTTACTCCAACACCCCAGTCGATGTCAAAGCTGAGGACTGCGGTCAAGCCGCCGGCAAACAAGAATACAGGAGCAAGAAAAGTCCATTGCCATATCTCAGGGTTCTCAATTCCAATCGTTCCCCGCACGTACCACAATGATGCATAGACCATACTACAAATTAAAACTCGAATAGTGAGTGATCGGCCTTTATATGGCTCGAGTTCTTTGTCTCGCATCACGGTGTATCCAACGTTGGTGCACGGTATTGCGACAAAGAAAGCTGTTAGAGCTTGTAAAAGAAAAGGTATGGAGGGTTGGCCAAATTCGACATTGAATACTTTTCCTGAAGCATATGCTGCAAGCAATACGAGCACGCCTGTAACAAGAAGTATTGTGATAGAGATAGGAGACACTGACTCTTCTTTAAAAATAATCGGTGCAGTTGGCATCTGACCCGACTGTGATGACTCTGCAGGTTTTGAAGGCCCATGAATTGTGACATCACCCATTGCCTTCGGGATTTTGATTGGCTGCTTGCATTTTGGACAAGGGCCGGTCTGTCCGGCGAACTTGTCGCTAACGTTAAACCGTGCTTGGCATTTTGCGCATACAACTGAAATGGCCATAGAGAAGATCTGGAGTGAGTGGTTGCGAATATAGTGTTCAGTGGAGAGAGCGTTCTATGCCGGTATTAGAGTCAACTTTGCACATTGTATTTGAAAATAAACATATTTAATTTTACGGCATAAAAATGGGGGGTAGAGTAGAGAGAGTATACATTTGTCATCAGTCGTCCTGCTTGATGATTAGTCCTAGCCTGTCGTCATGGTAATTTCAAATGGTCGAATCTTCTTCTATTACATTTCATTGTCCAAATAATCATCGTATAACCGTTCCAACGAAGCTTGCGGGAAAAGGTGGAGTCTGTTCGAAATGCGGGGTCAAGGTCGTCATTCCAAATTCACAACCATCTGACCAAGATAGCACGCTTGGCTCAGCAATAGTGGATGAAGTCTCTAGTCTGCAGAGTTCATCGATTGATCTCCTTGGTCCTCCTGTTGAAGGCGATTCGGTTACCAGCAATCTGGCTGGAGGAAACACTGAGAGTCCAACGGCACGACTCATAGCTCGGCTTTGGCAGGAACTCGAACATGGTGGTGAGGTTGAACTCCATATTGCTGGGAGTTCTCGGCCAATTTTACCGAAATTCTTTGAGCGGAAGTGGTCCCAGGGGACGCATGCTTTGTTTGCGCGTCAAGAGCCGGATGGTTCTATCACTCTGGAGGCCGTTGCTTGGGAATCGATTCAGAGAGTAGTTGTCCGCAAAGTTCAAGGGCTACCAGATGGAATGTTTCTGGACGAGGGGGAGAGTTAGGTCTCTGGCTATGCTGCGTGGTTATCATTCGATTATGAATCATCATCCAGATCACCTTCGGTGATTAAAGAGAAACCCTTTGCGGCGAGTGTTTCCAGCCCCATCTCAGTGTTGTCCACCATAAGGGCTACGACTGCCCGTCCTCGGGGACGCATGAGAATAGGGTATGCCTGAATGATATTCGTCTCAGCTTGAAGAAGAGCTGTACAGATTTGAACGAGTGGCTGAGGGTCGTCGGGCAATTCCACACCAATGAGATCACTCTCAATGATCGCAAGCCCAGCACGTTCAAGAATTTCTCGGCCTTGTTCCGGGTGGCTCAGGAGAAAGCGAACGAACGCACATTCACCAGCATCACTAATCGACAAGGCAACAATACGTACCCTTGTGCCAGCAAAACGACGCAAAAGTTCAGCGAGTTGACCAACACGATTTTCTAAAAAGACAGTGAATTGCCGTAATGTTGGCCAGTTTCTTCCGCGCGCAGTCGCAAATCCAACTGTGGCACCTTCACCTGCGTCACTAAAACTTGTCATACCTTTTTCTTCCGTGCGTAAATCAATACGATACAGAATAGGCTTTTTAATCCAAGGCGGTCAACAAACATCTGTAGCTCTTGTTAAGATCTATAGATTGCGCTTGATAATCAAGATAACGTCATCAGTCTTCTTTCATGAGTTTTTGCTGTGATGCATCAATCACCGGTCTCTAGCCGCTCGCATGAAATTACAATTCGTGTGCGTTATCAGGAAACAGACGGCCAGCGGCGAGTACATCACGGAAACTATCTCACGTATTTCGAGATGGGGCGTACCGAGATGCTTCGTGCACAAGGCTATACGTACAAAGCTTTTGAGGACGCAGGGCTTTTTATGGTTGTTGCAGAAGCATCGTGTCGCTATCAGGCGGCCGCAGAATATGACGACATGCTCCTTCTGCGGACATATGTTGGGAAAGTAACTTCTGCAAGCATTCGTCACACGTATGAACTCATCCGAGACAGTAGGATAATTGCGACTGGTGAAACGCTGGTTGTGTGCGTTGATCCTGAAGGGAAAATAAGAAAGCTTCCCGACTGGCTCCTTTCAAAGACATCGTAGATACAGCGGTCTTTTGTCAGTGAACACACTTTGCAGACACGGAGACATTCTTTTTTATTGTATTTTTTTATAGCGTTCGTGTTGAAAAGGGGTGAATTCTTTCCAGTTCGATAAACAATTATCGAGGCCGACGATTACTAATAGGATTTCCATGATCTTCGTCGGTTGTCCAAGATGCGGCGTTACCGGGGTTTTCAAGCCGACCTACACCGTCTGAAGCATCACATAATCGATCAGCATCAGACCAATCAAGTTCATCGTTTTGATGCTGACAGACATAAGCCAGTAGAGATTGCATTTCTGCCGCAGATATCTCTGCCTCACGAAAGCAGTGAATGATGGACGTTGTTGGGGCAGGAGAAGTACGATTAATTTCACTAATATTTAGAGAAATTGTTTCGTCATGAACATAGTCATCACAAAGAGTTAGCAGTTCTTCCCGTGTCATTTTGATTCCTCCGCAAGCATCCGGTTCTAGCAGTGGTTTAGGCTGTCGGTGTTTTTTCCTGCTGGTTGCTTCACCTTGGCCACATTTGTCATTACGAACGATAGGCATCATTCGTTCGATTGGAAAACGAATTTCTCCTAGAAAATCGATAATGCTGAAATTGTTTGTGATAAAAGCGGTTTTTACACTTTTTTTTAGGTAATGAGTATCGATTGGTTGCGAAGAAAGATGTGTTCTTTGGGGTCATGCCACAAGGACTTTTAGTATTCAGCGACCGTTGCATCAAACACGGTGTGTCTTTCAAGCAGTTTTCATTCTTTACAGTACCGAAAACGATCGCAGGGGATTTTCAGTCGATTCCATCGAGAAAGTGTGTCCACCGATTTTGTTGAGCAGTACTCATGAATCGAAGGTGAGCATCTGGTCTTAAACGTGCCAGTGGCAGTACTTGATACTCCACGAAGGTGCGACTCGTCGAATATTATGTAAGAAATATAACCACCTCTTTCCAATTTTTTGTTGGAGTGCATTGGTTTATTGTGGTTTCGTATTCATTGCTTTATGCGGGCCGGTGCAGAAACGCCAGGAAGAGGGTACATAGTGCCGAAGTCGGTATACTTTTGAGCAAAGATAACGACGCAACAAAATTTCGGACGCAACAAAATCTAGATCAAGGGCGGAGATCCATTGTTGATACAAAAACAGTGTTGATACGAAAACAGCGGCTTCGTCTTTGTCTACCACATGACCAGCATCTGGGTTTGGATAGCCGTACCACTGTAGCCTGCGCGATAGGGATAGAGGGCGTTGTTGGCAGGGCTCCGATTGTAATAGAGAACTTCAAAAGTGAACTTTGATTGACGATTGTTCTTTGGGTAGAAGTTGAATCCTCCTCCGTATTCTTGACCGCTTCCATTGGGACCAGTCACACCGCCGGAGCGGCCGTAAATACCTAATCTTTGTGGAATGAGACAGAAAGAGACACTCCCGGCCCCTCCCTGCTGGAAAATACTTGGAGCTTGGACTGATTTGGGTGTTGGTGGTGTCGGGGGTATTGTTACAGTCGGTATGTCTTGTCCGGTGTAGTCATCAAGTTGTCTGAAATAGTATTCAAAATTTACTGCGGTGCCTTTGTATTTCCATCCAATGTCAACAGTAGCAAGTTGGACACGAACTTTTGTAATCACGGTCTGTGCTTGAATGGCGCCTGGGGCAGAAATTGGTGTGCCATTGCTGAGACGTACGAGTGTATCTTCAGGGTTTGAGAACGCCTGACTTTGTTGGCTGGTTGGTGTCAGCGCATGCATTCCGCTGCAGCCGAGGCGTAATACGGGCTCACGGTGGATCTCCATGTCGGAGTAGTAGGGGCCATACGCTCCAAGGGGTTCCCATGTAACAATTCCTGCCCATGCCATTGCAGTACCCGATCGATTCACACCTGCACGCGATCCATCAATGCCGTTCCATACTCCTCCACGATAGCAAAATTCACCATCAAGAAGCTTCCCTTTGAACTCAACACCAGGGGAGTAAGACGGTCGAAAGAATGTATTTGCCATGCTACGGTCGATACCCTGGACCCAGCGACTCGATGTCCCCCATTCTCGTGTCGCTGCCACAAAAGAGACTCCTCCGAGCATCATGACTTGATCATTGAATTTCCAGCCAAGAAAACCGAGTGGTGCAATAGCGGAGTTGTTTCCGTTGTTCGTTGTTCCAAAGAGGGTAAGTGAGTAACGCAGGCGTTCATCTGTGACGTAACCCTCCGAGGTAAGAAAAAATCGATTAATTTCAAAAACATTAATATTACTGACAGGGTATTGCGTAGGTGCAGTGGGTGTGCCAGGAATTCCTTTTATAGGCCCACTTGCTGTCCAACTTGTCACGGAACGTGCGAACTCAAACCAACGTACCTGGACGAAACCATTGAGATAAAATGAAAATGGAAACGATTGACGATTTCTCGATGCGTAGACCTCAAGTCCCTTTAAATCTACAAGTGAGGTCGCTGGGATGTATCGAGGCCGTGGGATACCACTGAGTTGAGCGGCAAGCATCATTTGAGCTTCCTCGCGAACAACCGCTGCTAATTCAGGATCAGATCGAATGGCCGATCGCAAGTCGTCCTTTCGGTCCGCATTCGTACTGATTTCAGGCGGTGGAATAGTTTCGTATTCGGTATCATCCTGATACGAGGCGACGGGTAATGAGAGGCCCGTGGGTTGTGCCCACACTGGTTGTGAGTGCAGTGCCGCAACAATTACCATAAGTGCACATAGACGTTCAAAACGCACCTGCGCATGGCAGACGTTTGCTCTCCGAACAGGTTGTCGTTTTCTGGAAATACGCATGAACTAGGGATTGGGCAGGAGTTTCTTACCCCGTGGCTTCTATCTAGGAAATCGACACAGGATCTATCGATTCTGAGGGTTTTTTAGATTGTTAGGGAGAAGAGTGAATTTGGGTGAAATAAGGTATATACAGCTGCTCGTAATGCCAAAAACGAAAGAATTCATGACCACTCTCACGAACGGTGCGCAGCTTTGATCATCCATGTGAACCCGAACCTGTTCATTGAACGCTGCGTAAAGACGAGGGGGGATGTGAGATGCTTTCAGCTTGGAGACACCAAAAAAAGTGGGCAGGATTCTCGGTCATAGAACTTCTGGTAGTCACTGCCGTCGTCGTACTTCTTGTAGGACTTCTGCTGCCGGTGGTGCAGCAAGTTCGTGAAACCGGAAGACGCCTTTCATGTCAAAACAATCTGAAGCAGATTGGCCTGGCCACTGCGCAGTTTGCTTCAGCATATCGGGACCGCCTACCGCCCGGACGAATTCAAAAAGGAAATTTTAAAACCGTTTCATGGAGTAGTTTTTTCCTTGAGTTTATGGATCATGTTGATCGCCAGGCTACATGGGCACCAGTTCGAGACCCTGATCTTGTAACAGACGACGCTCGATTATTCCTGAATGCAGATTTTCGTTCCCCAGTGAATCAAAAGGCAACGAAAACGAAGATACGACAATATCTTTGCCCGAGTGTTTCCCGAGAAGAGTCGTCTCGTCACAATGACACAATCAGTGAATCAGGTGAGTTTTATGGAATGGCTTGTATCGACTACTCAGGGAACGCTGGTGTAAATCCAAACGAAGCACACTATTTAGATCATCACGGGAATCTCTATCCTTCCAATACAGGGGTGTTATTACTTCGTGAGGTTAGTAGTGTGAATGAGGGCGTTCCTTACCGATTGATTACGGATGGACTTTCTAAGACAATTCTGATTTTTGAATGGTCTGGTGTTGGCTTAGGTGGTGGGCAGGCCAGAGGCGTTTGGGCATCAGGGCTTAATTGTAATTATGTTGGTCATGCGCATCGCAATGTTTCACTGATCAACCCACCGCCGGCAAAAGTGTGGGATGCTGGGCCTAATGTGCCCATGTTTTCAGACCATCCTGGTGGAATAAACGTTTTAATGTGTGATGGTTCTGTACATTATTTAGATGCCGGTACAGAAAACTACGTGGTCTTGGCTTTGCTGACGCGTGCGTCAGGTGAAATAGTAAAAGGTGGCTCGTGAGGAAGAAACGAGTGTATGATCCTTCTTGGTCCAGAAAGCTTCCACGGGAGCTTGTTTCTTGAGGCTTTTACCTGCTGGATCTTAGGTTGCTGGTTTACGTCTGTGTAGCTGTGTAGAGTGGGGTACTATGCAGAGAACAACAGCAGAGAGTAATAATGGAACAATTCGTTGCAGAATCGTATTTATATTTTCGAGCCGTTGAAGAATAGAAGGGCAGTGACTCATTCATGCCAGATCGTAAGTGGCCAAGTGTTGTAAGTGGCATTTCTATTGGCCTATTCTTTGGAGCAAGCCTGTTGGGGATTTCTCTTGCCTCCTCCTCTCATATTCGCACTTTGGCAGTGACCTATCTAGCAGGATATGAATTGGAAGGTGGCTCGGGGCATGAATTGAATTCGCAGCCAATAGAGCGAGAGCAAGAAGACAAAGGTCACAACCATGCTAATCACGATCATGGGGTTGAGGTCACCATCTCACCACAAGCAAGAAAGAGTATTGGACTGCGTGAAGGGGCCGTGTCGGTCCAGTCATACAGCCGTCCCATCATTGTGCCGGGCATCATTGTTGAGAGACCTGGGCGATCTCAATACACAGTAATTGCTCCCCTGACAGGCTATGTAACACAGATATATCAAACACCAGGGGATTCAGTTTCACCAGGAGATCCTCTCTTTGAACTACGACTCACTCACGAAGAGGTCGTGGCGTCACAGGTTGACTTGCTTGCGACGTCAGAAGCACTCGATGTTGTTCAAAGAGAACTTCATCGGCTTGAAAGTATTAACACAGAAGGTCTTATTGCAAAAAAAAGAATTTTGGATCAGCAGTATGAACTACAAAAGTTGAAGGGTCGCCAACGTGCTGAGAGGCAGGCATTACTATTGCACGGACTTTCTGAAACTCAAGTGACGACTATCCAGGAAAGCAGAACTCTGCTGGGCACAGTCACCGTTCGAGCACCTCGTGAGAAAGAACTTGTAGTCGATGATGCTGAAGGACAGCCTATGCTTTTATTGCAGAAGCTTGATGTCGAGCGAGGTCAATATGTTGAAACCGGTGTGATGCTTGCGGTAGTAGTCGATCATCAAACATTAATGATTGATGCTGAAGCTTTTGAAAAAGATGCGATTGAAATTAGTGAGGCTGCTTCAGAAGGCAGGGCCGTCGCTGCAATTCTTGAAACCGCGTCTGGGGAATCCCGGGAAATCCCAAACCTCACAATCGACTATCTTTCTGGAGAGGTTGATGCGGAAGCGAGAACATTACATTTTTTTGTGTCACTCCCAAATGAAAATCTTTCAGGGCCGGTTGGTGAATTTGGTTCTTCAACACTGAATTGGCGATATCGTCCCGGTCAAAGGGTGCAATTGCGTGTGCCAATTGAGGAGTGGCCGGACCGAATGGTTGTACCAGTCAACGCAGTAGCTAAAGATGGAGTCGAAAACTATGTTTTCATGGCTGATGGAAATCATTTTCACCAACAAGCTGTTGAAGTTGAATTTCGTGACCCCAGATTTGTTGTTCTTGCAAGTGATGGGTCGATTCATCCTGGTGATATAATTGCTTTGAATTCGGCACAGCAGTTGCAGTTTGCATTCAAAAATCAGTCAGGAAAAAACACTGACCGTCATGCTGGTCATGTTCACTGAGGTGACTGCACGTCATTACTTAAAGAGATGCCATGCTTGACGCCATTATTCGAATCGCACTTCGCTATCGTGTCCTGACCGTTGTTGTTGCGCTCGTGATTCTCTTGTACGGTAGCTTGATTTGTCAGTCTATTCCCGTCGATGTCTTTCCAAATCTCGACCGGCCTCGAGTAACTATTTTTACTGAAGCGAGTGGGCTTGCTCCTGAAGAAGTGGAGACGCTCGTGACCGTCCCGCTTGAGTCAGTTCTGAGTGGTGCAAGTGGTGTTCAAACGGTACGGAGTTCATCGGGTGTTGGTGTCTCGGTGATTTGGGTTGAATTCGAATGGGGTTCAGACGTTTATGTCAATCGACAGATTGTTGTAGAAAAAATTGCGATGGCGAGGGAGCGATTGCCGGAAGGAATCCGTCCTCAATTAGCGGCGACTTCGTCAATAATGGGTCAGATCATGCATGTTGGTGTTGAGAGTGCCCGGGGGGAGACATCTCCAGTTGAGCTTCGGACAATAGCTGATTGGGTCGTACGTCAACGGCTGTTGACGGTGCCGGGGGTCGCACAAGTTGTCACCATAGGTGGCGGAGTGAAACAATTTCAGGTGTTGGTTAACCCGGACCTCATGCTGCAGTTTGGGGTGTCGCTGAATGATGTTAAGCAAGCTGTACAAGCCAGTAATTCAAACGCCACTGGTGGGTATCTTGAGAATGGAGGGAGCGAACTGCTCGTGCGTTCCTTGGGTCGAATAAAAACGATAGCCGATTTGAAGGCCGTTGTGGTGAAGGCCATAGAAGACCGGCCTGTCGTTTTGGGGCAGGTGGCTCGAGTTGTGGAGGGGGCTCAATCAAAGAGAGGCGACGCGGCCATCAACGGAAAGCCAGCAGTGTTGCTTGTTATTTCCAAGCAACCGGGCGAGGACACCCGTCGATTAACGGATGAGGTACTGTCCGTACTTGAAAGTATCGAATCATCGCTCGCGGGCGATGTCCGAATTATACCAGACCTCTATCAACAAAAAACGTTTATTGATTTAAGCGTATTAAATGTTTTCGAGGCGCTGCGGGATGGCGCAGTATTGGTCGTTATTGTTTTATTTCTGTTCTTACTCAATGTTCGTGCGACTTTTATTACCCTTACGGCTATACCGCTGTCAATTATGATTACGGTCATCGTTTTTCACGTGCTCGGCATGTCAATCAATACGATGACTCTTGGCGGTCTTGCTGTTGCAGTAGGTGAACTCGTTGATGATGCAATTGTCGATGTCGAAAATATTTTCCGCCGGCTTCGTCAGAATAATCAAGAATCATCGCCTCGGCCAATTCTGCGCGTTGTATATGAAGCAAGTCGTGAGGTCCGAAATTCCGTCGTCTTCAGTACAGTCCTTGTTGTCCTTGTGTTTGTTCCACTTTTTGCACTTGGTGGGATTGAAGGAAGGTTGTTTATGCCTCTCGGCTTGGCATACATCATTTCTATCACAGCCTCGCTTATTGTTTCTTTGACGGTGACACCTGTTCTGTCGTATTGGCTGCTACCTGTTTCGTATGGTTCTCAAAAACAACGTAAAAGCTTTCTGCTGCGTTTCTCACAGTTCTCAGCAGGCTTGGCAAACCGTATCAGTCTGCGGTATCCAGTGCTTGTTTTGGTTGTGGTGTTTGGTTGTTGTGGTGTCAGTCTTGTTGCAGTTTTTGGTTTAGGGAAAGACTTTCTGCCGCCTTTCAACGAGGGCAGTGTCCAGGTGAATGTGCTGCTGCCTGCAGGAACATCACTTGCCACCTCAAATGCGATAGGCGCTATGGTTGACGAGCGGATTGAAGCAGTTGACGGTGTTGAAAGCTTTAGTCGGCGGACGGGTCGGGGTGAAATGGATGAGCACCTGGAAGGTGTAAATGGGTCGGAAACAATCATCACTTTAAACCCGAACATGACCCGTAGTCGTGAGCAGATACTCGAAGACATCCGGAAAACATTGCGTGATGTTCCAGGAATTGTTTCATCAGTCGAACAACCTCTCGCCCATCTCATCAGCCATATGCTTTCAGGTGTGAAGGCACAGTTGGGCATTAAGCTTTACGGTGACAACCTTCTCTCGCTACGGAAAACTGCTGAGCAGATAAAAGAAGCAATTGCTGATGTGCCTGGGGTGACTGATCTTTTGGTAGAGCAGCAGGTGGAGATCCCTCAACTCCAGATTCAGATCAAGCGGGAAAAACTCGTGCAATATGGTCTCACAGTGAAATCAGTCAATGAGTTCATACAGACAGCAATGCACGGTCGGACGGTATCACAAGTGGTCGATGGGCAGCGGGTTTTTGATCTTATTGTACGAATGGATGATCCGTATCGAGTCGATGTTGAAAAATTAGGAGACTTATCAATTAATCTGCCAACGGGTGGGCGGGTTCCACTTGACGCTGTTGCTGTTATTCGAGAAGGGAGTGGCCCAAATACGATTAGTCGAGAAAATGTAAAGCGACGAATCGTTATTCAATGCAATACGGTTGGGCGTGACCTCGACGGTGTGGTGAGGGAAGTGCAGCAGCGACTTGCGCCAATAGAAGCAGCACTGCCGCCGAGTTCTTTTGTCGAGTATGGAGGGCAGTTTGAAAGCCAGCGTCAAGCAGCGAGAACAATTAGCATGTTAAGCATCATATCACTGAGCGGAATGTTTTTTGTTCTTTACACCCTGTTCCGTTCAGTAAACCTTTCACTACAGGTACTCGCTTCATTGCCTATGGCAGCAATCGGAGCCATAGGAGCTTTGTATCTCACAAACCAATCATTGACTATTGCAAGTATGGTGGGTTTTATATCACTCTGTGGAATTGCTTCGAGGAACGGAATTCTCCTGATAGCTCACTACCTCCATCTCGTTCAATATGAAGGGGAGGGGTTTACTCGAGGAATGATTGAGCGTGCTGGAAAAGAGCGCGTAGCACCAATGTTGATGACAACTCTCACTGCGGGCATTGCGTTGGTGCCACTTGTTCTCGCTGCAGGTGAGCCGGGGAAAGAAATCCTCTACCCAATCGCGACAGTCATACTTGGCGGGCTGATAAGTTCGACTGTTCTTGATTTCTTTGTGCACCCTGCCTTGTTCTGGTGTTTTGGCATGCGTGATGCAGAAAAAGCAATAGAAAAAGCTGAAGCCGATGTCTTAGCGGCACGTGCACACTAGCTTTATGAGAACGGGTGTCTTCTGAAATAAGGCACGGTCACTTGGAAGCAATGTGTCGAAAAAAATATAGGTTTAGGACAGGGTCTATACTTTTATCGGAAGTTCTATTGGTAAACTTCTAATGTCGTGTTTCCTGAATGCAACGTCTATCCGTCCCTCGACACAGACAGTATTGAGATGAACAAGTATACAAGTTTTTTTTGCTCTTTGATTCCTCTGGTGCTCGTTTCTGTCGCATCATTTTGGTGCGAAGTACAAGCTATAGAAAGCAGCGAATCAGGCGACGGGAAGGCAAACGCAGAATTCTTAAAGTTACCGCCTGGTATGCAGATGGACGTCTTTGCAGATGAGTCACTGGTTGCGAATCCTGTTGCATTTTCAATTGACGAGACGGGGCGAGTGTTTGTCTGTGAAACATTCCGCCAAGGCAAAGGAGTTGAAGATAATCGAAAACATATGGTATGGCTTGAAGATGATCTCGCTGCGCAGAATGTTGCCGATCGATTGACAATGTTTCGTAAGCATCTTGGTGAAAAAGTGCATGATTATTCTGTGTTTGAAGATCGTGTACGATTGCTTGTCGATACAGATCAAGACACATTCGCTGACAAGGTTGTCACTTTCGCTGATGGGTTTAATGAGATTGAAGATGGAACGGGTGCAGGTGTTTTGGCAATCAATGGGGACGTCTACTACACATGCATTCCAAATCTATGGCTATTGAAAGATATTGATGACGACGGGCATGCTGACGTTAAAAAATCTTTGCATAGTGGATACGGTGTCCGAGTCGCATTTCGCGGGCACGACATGCATGGCCTTACGCTTGGCCCGGATGGACGTATTTATTTTAGTATTGGTGATCGTGGCTATAACGTGCTTACGCAAGAAGGGAATCGTATACACCGTCCGTACTGCGGTGCCGTTTTTCGATGTGAGCGAGATGGTTCAGGCCTTCAAGAGTTTGCCTATGGTCTTCGTAATCCACAGGAACTTGCTTTTGATGACTACGGAAATCTTTTCACGGGAGACAATAATTCTGATTCTGGTGATCTAGCGAGGCTTGTCTACGTGCTTCCCGAATCAGATTCGGGTTGGCGAATGTATTACCAATATCTTGATGATCGAGGACCATGGAATAGAGAGCGAATCTGGTTGCCCTACAGGTGTGATGAAAAGACTACCGCTGTGCAGCCGGCCTCTATTCTTCCACCCGTCGCAAATCTAGCCGATGGTCCTTCTGGATTTGTGGCATATCCGGGCACAGGGTTGCCGACACAATACAACAATCACTTCTTTCTGGCTGATTTCTACGGTACGCCAGCATTGAGTGGAATCCGCTCTTTCGCTGTTGAGAAACGTGGTGCGGGATTTACGTTACAAGATAGCGAGTGGTTTATCAAAGGCATCCTTGCAACAGATGTCGACTTTGGATTTGACGGGAACATGTATGTTTCTGACTGGATAAGCGGTTGGAACGGTACAGGGAAAGGCAGAATTGTTCGGCTTACGTCATCATCTCAAGAGGCATCCACAGAGATTGCTGAACTGTTACAGGTTGGCCTTGAGAAACTTTCGACTATTGAACTTGTCAATCTGCTTGAACATGACGATCGACGTGTTCGCCAGCGAGCGCAGTTCGCCCTCGTTGAGCGTGGAGACGTCGGGCCTCTTGTTGAGATAAGTTTTGCGAACGACCATGACGTCCTGGCAAGAATTCATGCGATCTGGGGGCTGGGACAACTGCTTCGAAAGAAGAAGGTGAACGCAGTAGATATCCTGCCATTACTCACGGATTCGCATGCTGAGATAAGACGGAATGCAATTGTGGTTTTAGGTGACGGGCATTCCCAGCAAGCTGTTCCATACTTGATTCATGCCTTACACGAAAAAGATGCAAGCAAATGTTCTTTCTCTGAAAAGGCTGCAGTTGCAATCGCTCTAGGAAGAATTGCCAGGCACGAGAAAAAAACATTGTCGCAAGCGGTTCCTGCACTGCTTGATGTTCTTGCTGAAAACCATAATGTTGATCCCGTTCTGCGTTGTGCGGTTTGTTCTTCCTTGTCACTCTGCGCCACCGTAGAGCAGTTGGTTCAATGTGTGTCTGACGCACGCCAACCAGTAAGGCTGGGGGCAGTTGTTGCCTTGGCAAAAATGCACTCTTCTCGACTTGGGGTATTTCTTCATGATATAGATGCTCAAGTTGTGATAGAAGCTGCGCGTGGGCTATACGGAAATGGGGATGAAGAATCTGTTCGCATGCTTTCTGAATTAGCCGGAAAGCCAAATGTTTCTAATAGTGTTCGAAGATATGCTGTCGCCGCATCTTTTCGACGGGGTGGACTCCCTGAGGCGGAAATGGTTCTTACAATCGCGGCTGACCCTAAAGTAAGTGCGGATGTCCGAGTTGAAGCTATGGACGCCTTGATGGCATGGGAAGAGCCATCAAATATTGACCGTCTCTCAGGTCAATATCGTCCGGTCCAAAAAAGGGAGGAGCTGGATCTAACCCAATTCCTGTCAGGACAACTCGTTGGAATTTTTACTGGCCCTGCAAAAGTCACAATCAAGGCGGCAGAATTAGTTGCTTTTTTTCACGTCGAGGTGGCAATCGATTTATTAACGTCAAAAGTAGGTAATGAAAGTGAAGATCCCGATGTGCGTGCGGCCTGTCTTGAATCCTTGTTTGATCTTCATGATCAAGACTTGGCTGATTCTATCCGCTCTCTCGTTCGTGATGACGACGCTGCCGTACGTAAAGTCGCAAGGAGAATACTTGCAACAAGTGATCCACTC
The DNA here is from genome assembly GCA_014238855.1 of Planctomycetota bacterium. Classification (GTDB taxonomy): domain Bacteria; phylum Planctomycetota; class Planctomycetia; order Pirellulales; family UBA1268; genus UBA1268. The sequence continues at coordinate 5,935 of JABAAH010000024.1, read as the reverse complement.
GCAGCTATTGCAGAGTCTGAGTATGTGCTTCAAGGTGATTCAACCGATGAACAACAACAGGTCATTCAGATGCTTGTTCAGATGAATTCGGTGAAAGCAGACGATGTTCTCATGAAAGCTCTCCAATTTCAACTGATGTCAGATGAAAATATCGCTATTCGGCTTGATCTTCTTGAGGCAGCACGAGAGAGAGGCGAGAGGTCTCTCGTCGATATTGCTCGTGAATTAGACAACAGACGCAACCCAGAAAATCCTCTTGGTAACTACGCGGAGTGCCTTTCAGGTGGCAATGCGAAGCAGGGAGAAAAAGTCTTCTTTAAAAATCAGAAGGTAAATTGTGTTCGATGTCATATGGTGAATGAGCGTGGAGGAAATGTAGGCCCGAATCTTTCAAAAGTCGGTCGGGAAAAAACTGCAGAGTATCTTCTTGAATCTATTGTTTTACCGAGTGCAAAGATCTCCCCTGGATATTCAACGGTGCAATTCTTGATGGCTACAGGGCGTGTTCAGTCTGGTATCGTCAAAGAGGAAGCCTCAGGGCATTTCATTGTCGAGGATGCAGAAGGGAAACGTACTACGCTTCTCAAGGAAGATATTGATGAAATGCAGGCAGGGCTTTCTGGGATGCCCGCGGATCTGGTGAAGCAGTTATCAAAACGGCAAGTACGAGATCTTGTTGCCTATCTGGGCACGCTTGAAGAAGAGACGAAACGTAGTGCTCATGTTGAATAAGCATGTGCTACTGCCGAAAGGTATGTAGTGAATGGGTACTGTAGGAAAAAGTGTCTCCACATCTGATGTGAAAAAAATAATAGTCCTGAGAGAAGTTCGTTAGGTGCGGAAGTCATCACGGGAAAAAAATGAATTTCAGTTCGACCTTGTTTTAAAGGTTGACTGATACGCTAAGCGTGCGTGAATGCATTCGGTCTTTTGCCGGTCATCAATGTTTCCGAGGAATGATTGGTTGATACATAACCGGAAGAATCTCTTTCGACCCTTTGTATAGTACTCAGTCTCAGTTTGTATTGAAGGTTGCTAAATTCAGTAATTAACCCTCTGCTGGATCCGGAATCCTTTGAATACTGAAGTGCCTAGCGTTTCATTTATTCTGTGTGACATCGCTACATGAAATGTTGTCGACAGCGATGATGCTGTCAGGGTCACCTGTGTTTTCAATTGATAAAATGATTTGTTGTCCAAGAAGTGCTGGGTATTGCTCAGCTGAGATGCTGACGGAAATAGGTGTCCAGATCGTTGGCCAATCATGTTTCCAATATACTTTTCGGATGCCAAATATGTCACGAGATTCTTCAGTCCCATCGACTCTCTTTTTACTTTTCCGGTAATCGTATCCAACAAATGTTTGTTCACCTTCTTCCCACAAGTGTGGATGGCCTGGGACGATCTGTGCCCTATCATCACCAAGGAAGAAGCTGTTTCCGAAACGTCGCTTTTGTTTATTAAACTGAGTTAAAGCAATGCCGTCCTTGTCAACGTACGGCCCCATTGGATCACGGCTACGACCCATTCGGATGGTATAGCTTTCCATGAGGCTTCCATAGCTGGCAAACAAATACCAGAAATCATTCTTTCGGTAGATGGCCGCGCCCTCGATCCATTGGTTATCGCCTGTCCATATGTCTTGTTGGTCCGTGGCCCGGTCGGCAACCCTTGCATGAATGTTTTCATGAGTCATCACTTCTGGATTTTCTTGCTCATGAAGCAGCAGTCCGGTTATTGGATTCAGTTCAGTGACTGCAATAAAGTTGCCTCCCCAGGCCATCCAGAGTCTTTGATCAATCTCATCAAAAAAAACATACGGGTCGAAGGCAATAATTTCTTCATCACCAGCATGAGATAAAACGAGGTTCTCATATTTCTCAGGAGGCGATGGTGGCCAATGATAGTCCGGTGAACCATCCCCAGTCGGCTCAATAAATTGGATGGCGTGGTATTCTTCGAGTTCACCTTCTGGGTCCTCAAAGGTGCTGACATATAAGAGTTTTCTATCTCGAATGATGACAGGGCACACTGCACCGTGGTCTTCCTGTGCCCGCTTGTAGTCTTCAAAGTCAGGTGCGATGTCCCAGGGATCATGAATGGGGTCATGTTCCAAATTCTGAACGAATCGGCTCTCACTAAAGGCATGTCGATACCCTCCATCAATCCATACATTGCCACCATCGTCGTTGGAAAATTCCTGTGGCGCACCAAGAATTTCGACGGGGTTCATGCCTGCTTCATTTTCGGCGAGTGATTTATTACCAATTCGTAATTCCAGCCGAACACGTGAGATTTCATTACTGCCGTCTGGATAGTCTTGTGTTGGGCTCGTGAGTTGTTGCGAATGGTTTGTATCAAAGATGCTTCGTGCCCAGATCGTCACATGGAATGTCTTTCCCTCTGATAGTTGGAGGCTCGTTTCCTGCTCAATTTTCGCTCCACTCCCATTGAGTACGGCATAACGAGTACCGTGAACCGGTGCGTAGTATTCATTTGATTCAGTTCGTAGATGATGCCACCCATTGTCTGACTCAAAACTTGGATTTCGGATAGATTCGTTGTGAGTCTCTTGAGACCATGCGGTTGCTAACGGATTATTCATGGATAGGAGAACGCTAAGCAGACCATTGAAGATGCGTTTGCTCATAGAAATTTTCTCAGGTTTTGAAGAAGTCCTCTGAAGGTTGTAAACGAATGTTCAAAAAAAGTGTAATTCTCATTGTGGCCTTTTTGTTCCCAGTGATTTGTTCTGGCCAGGAGGTTCGGCTTCAGGAAGTAGCAGTACTTCGCACGGATATAGCTGTCGAGATGCAATATCTTATTGCTGTTCCACAGGAAGAGCCGGCCATTGAGGGTTGGCCTCTGATGCTTTTCCTTCATGGTTTGGGTGAATGTGGCAGTGATATCAATCTTGTAAAAAAGCATGGCCCACCAAAGCGTATCGAAAATGGAAAGAGGTTTCCTTTTGTGGTCGTGTCCCCGCAATGTCCGCGAGGAAGTCGTTGGGAGGCTTGGCGACTTACCTCGCTTCTGGATGAAGTTATCAAAAGCAATGATATCGACGAGGACCGGATTTATATAACGGGGCTGAGCATGGGTGGGTTTGGTACATGGGATCTCGCGGCGTATTCCCCAGAACGATTTGCTGCAATTGCCCCAATATGTGGGGGCGGGAATACGCTTGATGGAAAACTCTTGATCAATCTTCCTGCATGAATATTTCACGGCGCAGCAGATAAGGTCGTCCCCGCTTCTTTTTCAGAGTCAATGATTACTGCAATTCGGAAAGCAGGTGGAGGGCCAAAGATCACAATCTATCCACATGCAGGTCACGATTGCTGGACCGAAACATATGAAAATCCAGAACTCTATGCGTGGATGTTGAAGCGTGGATGTTGAAAAAAAGACGTAGGAAAAAGTCTGAGAAACGAGACTAGCAGTCTAGGTCAGGAGTCACTCAATCCTGAAAGGCACTGTGTTCATCACATTTTAGGAAACCAAAGAATGGCTACTTTTTTCGACACGTTCAAAAAATAGCAGGAACGTGATCAGACGGATCGCATATCTGCTTTTCTACTCGCCATCAAGAATCCCGCGATGAATTAGCGGGACATGAATTCAACAACTTTGTTGATATTTACCGGCAGGCTAACGTCTGATTTATCAGGTCGTCTGTCAACTGAAAATCTTAGCCGTTCGTTGTCCGAACTGATCCAATCACACGGCTCGCCAGTTTGAGTTGCAATAGCCTGTTGGTACAAATCCACAAGCTTCCCTTTCCTTCTGACATCAACAACGTCTCCAGGCTTGACCTGAAAAGAAGGTTTGTCAACAGGAACACCATTCACAGTGAAATGACCGTGGACAATGCCTTGGCGAGCTTGGGGCCGCGTCTTCGTAAAGCCACTTCTGCGGACAACGTTGTCGAGCCGCAATTCGCATTCAATAAGAAAGATATCACCGGTGTTACCGATTTTTCGTGCCGCTTTGGCAAAAAACCTTCGGAGCTGTTTTTCACCAAAACCGTAGTAATACTTGACTTTTTGTTTTTCAATCAGGCCTTCGCCGTATGTGGAAGGCTTGTTGCGTCTTTTTGACCGAACACCAGGTGGATCGGAACGTCGCTCCGATGCTCTTATTGCTCCAGCACTTTCAAAGATCATAGACCCAAGACGACGATTGATACGAGCTTTAGCCCCAGTGTAATGACCCATCTGTTTTAGTTGCCCTTGAATACCTTTGAATAAATATGCTGTTCGTTTCACCCAAGGCTGGTTGGATGCACGATTTTAAATTTGCTGGGTTGTTTCGAAAGACTTGGAAACAACCGCCTTGCTCCTGGACGCAGGAAGTTTTAGTGTACCGCGGTTTCCGGAATATGCGAGTCAGGTGCTTGAAATCGGGCCAAAAGGGCCTGGCACTTCCAAAAATGACCCACCGTGGGCAAGGGTGCAGGATGCTCACAAAAGATTGGCCTGTTTGGCTGCTTTCGCCGGCTAGCTCACGATTCTTTTGTGGCCGTGAATCACGGGAACATTCAAAAACACACGCGCGCTCCTGTTCGGGCACGAGCCGGTGACTGCTTAAGCTCCATTGGTTTGAGTCAGTGGGAGAATCAATTCATCACATGCGAAAAGTCGAGGGATTGCAGGTAAACGGGTTGAGAAGACATTCGCCATGGAAAAAGTGTCGACTATTCGCGTATTCGGCGATCCCGACGACCCTCGTTGCAATCGCCGCTGTGGTTCAAAGTTTTGGTGGTATCGACAATGTGCGGCCTGCCGTGCTGTGGCTCCTTGTGGCAACAGCAGGCATTTCTGGAATTTTTTTGCTGAAAGACACGGCGTATCAATCGATTGCAAAGCAAGATTCTCTGTGTATTCATTGTGGTGAATCTAGAACGATACAATCGTTTTGTGTTGCCGGAGAGTGTCCACATTGTGGAAAGTAATGCATGGTAAATTGGTAGATCGCTAAGCGGGTATATAGTCATTCTCGATAGCATTCATATCATGACAATATTGAATGTCGTTGTCATCCAACTCAACGTGTAACTGTTTGAAGTTTCAGGGTATTAAAGATGGCTATGATAACTCTGGTGTTCGTTTGCAAAATGCTTTTTATATATTGAAAGGATTCAAGGAAAATGCCCTCAAGAGAAACACATGCTCGCAAAAGCTATGAGCGAGATGCTCTTGATGAGCACGGAATTGCGAGTGATCCATTCCATCAGTTCACAACATGGTACGACGAGGCGGTTGCAGCAGGTTTGCCTGAGCCCGAGGCGATGACTCTTTCAACGGCAACCTTAGAAGGTCGGCCTTCTGCCCGGATTGTTTTGCTTCGCGGGTATGATGAACGAGGCTTCTGTTTCTTTAGTAATTACGCCAGTCAAAAAGGACGGGAGTTAGCTGCCAATCCGCATGCCGCTGTGACGTTTCACTGGGTCGAGTTAGAAAGGCAGGTCCGGATTGTGGGTCGAGTAGACAAATTAAGTGCGTCGGAAAGCGATGCGTATTTTCAGAGCCGGCCTAGTCAGTCACGGATCGGTGCCTGGAGTTCACCGCAGAGTGAGGTGATTGCAAGTCGAGACACACTGGAGCAGCTCGTGAAGGAGTATCAAGAAAAGTACTCTGACGAGTCGGCGATCCCTCGGCCTGAGCACTGGGGTGGATACCGGGTTATCCCAGAGCGGATCGAGTTCTGGCAGGGACGTCCGAGCAGGCTGCATGACAGGCTGAGGTTCAGCCGTATTGAACAGGAGGCGTGGACATTGGAACGGCTGGCCCCATGAGGGTTGCGTCAGCAGATTTGAAATCAAATGACCTGTTGTGTGCCGTGTGGCCTATCAACTGCGAACAACTTGTCATTTACTGTTACGACTAGTTAAGAAGTCGCATTGAGTATCAGCCGGAATCACTGAGTGCGTTAA
>JABAAH010000023.1 GCA_014238855.1 Planctomycetota bacterium | reverse complement strand
GGTTCTGCACTCATTATCCTGAATCTCATCCGCAAATTACCTACCGAAGTTTTACTCACTGGCATTCTCCTTGTTGCCATATTGAGCCCACCACTTCAGGCCCTCAGTGACTACTATGCTTTTTGGATCAATGGGTATTTCGAGTACGATCTCACACTTTCTGATCTGGTTACCGGATACCTCGTCACCGGATATTTCCCACTTTTCCCATGGATTATTCTTCCTATAACTGGCTTTGTTATTGCACCCACACTCTTCACGCCGTCAAGCAATATTCCTCATGGCCAAAGGCAGTCTCGATTCCTTATGGTGGGGTATGTAAGCGTCGGCTGCGCTATTGCATCATTTGCATTACAGAGACTCATTTTTTTGCCTCCTCTGATTTATCGATGGACAATGTTTCCTGCTTCAAGCAGCTACCTCCTTGGTGTGATTGGGATGGCTCTCTTCAGCCTTTTGGCACTCAATACAATCATTGACAAAAACTGGAAAGAAGAGCACAGCTCTGTGATCACGAGGGCCGCCGCGCAGTGGTGCCGTATTATCAGCAAGCATTCACTTTCTCTCTATCTCCTTCACCACATGGTTCATCTTTGGCCACTTTGGGTTTACGGACTTATGACAACTGGTGAACCGACTGCACACTGGCAAAAATTTTTGCCAGTTACTATTTCAACATCGCTTGCAATTTTTTTCTGCATACTTTCCATTCCACTATTCATACTGATTGATAAATATCGGCTGCCTACTATCGAACGCATAATGAGATGGATAGGTGACTGAGAAAGCAGCGAAAGCCTACTAATAATTTAATGAGTGATGAAACGGCGACGACACCTGCGTGCGTAGACGACACGCCGTGCGACACGTACATTCCTGATCTATGCCGACTAAAAAACTAAAGAAGCTAAGGCCGCAAGCATCTACTCGGCGGACACCAAGCCGCGTTCGAGAAGGCGACTGTCTTGACCTATTAAGCAGGATTACGTCTGACAGCATTCCTCTCGCATTTGCCGATCCTCCCTTTAATATTGGCTACGCCTACGACACATATAACGACCATCGGACGAGTGACGATTATCTTGAATGGTCAAAACGCTGGATGAGTGAAATCCGGCGTGTTCTTCGTCCTGACGGAACATTCTGGCTTGCCATTGGTGATGAATATGCAGCTGAACTCAAGGTGATTGCCACGAGAGAACTTGGTTTTGTATGCCGAAGCTGGGTCGTCTGGTATTACACATTCGGCGTGAATTGTCAGCAGAAATTCAACCGCTCTCATGCTCACTTATTTCACTTTGTCTGCAATCCAAAATCATTCACCTTTAATGCCGATGCCATCCGAGTACCGTCGGCGCGGGAATTAGTTTACGGTGACCGAAGAGCGAATCCAAAAGGACGGCTTCCGGATGACACATGGATTCTACGACCACAAGACCTCCCAAGTGGTTTCACTGCTGAGGAAGACACGTGGTACTTTCCACGTGTCTGTGGAACATTCAAGGAACGTTCCGGTTGGCATGGATGCCAGATGCCTGAGCAATTACTTGGGCGAGTCATTCGGTCATCGAGCAACCCTGGTGATCTCGTCATCGATCCGTTTGCTGGAAGCGGTACAACACTGGCTGTCGCAAAAAAACTTAACCGTTCATACCTCGGATTTGAACTGTCCTCTGATTATGTTGTACAGATTCGTAAGCGCTTGGCGTCGGTAGTGAATGGACAATCACTCGATGGTTCCCCGGAACCACTTAAAAGTGTGCCGACGACCAGACAGGGAAAACGACTTGTAAAACCAACTCGTAATCGCCCAAGTACTTCATGATATGCTCTTTCCATTCACACTTGCCTTCTTGCAGCGAACGGTGTCGAATGAGACAGAAATGACTCGCTCTGAAATTCAGGATACGCCTCCTTCAGCAAAAGTACTTTATTATGAAATATGGAATTAACCTGCTTCTCTGGACTGATTCAATGCATGATGGTCTCATTCCCGTGGTTGAGACACTCAAGGACATGGGGTATGACGGCGTTGAAATGCCGCTGTTTAACCCAAATAAAGAACTCTATGCAGACTGGGGAAAAAAGCTCGACGCCATTGGCCTGGAAAGAACTGCGGTCACCATTCGCGGTGCAGAGGATAATCCGATTAGCCCTGACGCCAGTGTTCGAACTGCAGCAGTTGATGCAATGAAGAAAACCATTGACTGCTGCCATGCTGCAGGAGTCAAGCTCTTGGCTGGCCCAACTCACTCAGCTCTTGGTGAGTTCTCTGGATGCGGACCAACAGCGGATGAGATCAAGTGGGGTGCTGAAACAATGCGACAGGCTGCAGAATACGCCGCAACTGCAGATGTCACAATTGTTGTTGAGTACCTCAATCGATTCGAAAACTATTTTCTCACAAGTGTTGCACAGACGGTTTCTTTCCTTGGTGAAGTTGATCATCCAAATGTAAGGATGATGTACGATACTTTTCACGCTAATATTGAGGAAAAAAACCTGTCAGACGCTATCGATGCGGCAATGCCTTGGACAAAACTTGTTCATATTTCAGAAAATGATCGAAGCACTCCAGGCCAAGGGCATGTTGCATGGAATGAAACGTTTGATGCAATTAAAAAAACCAACTGGGATGGCTGGATGGTCGTTGAAGCATTCGGGCTAGCACTGCCAGCAATTGTTGCCGCGACAAAAATTTGGCGAAAAATGTATTCAACGGAAGACCAACTCGCTCGTGATGCACTAGCCTTCATGAAAACCAATGTCGACAAACGCTGGAAGTAACTCTACGCTCTCTTACTGAGAATTGACTCTGGCATTTGCGGACTCTGGCATTTGTGGACTCTGGCATTTGTGGACTCTGGCATTTGTGAATGAAGCGGTAAAAAGAACAGGAATTTGACCCGTGACAACTGAGCCAAGGAAGGCAGAGAAACCATCGGGTGGGTTTGACGGGCCTCCAGCTGAAGGTGGCTTATCGATTGATCGACTAGCGCAGGCATTTGCAGCCATGATGGGAGAACAAGACCCATATGAGTCCCCACCAAAAGGCACACAAGAAGTTGTTGAAATTGACACTTCCCCTGACCTTGACGATATAGGAAACTCCGGAGCCTCGCATGCTTCCGCGTGCCGTGTAAATCCACGATCGATACTTGAGGCACTCTTGTTTGTCGGCTTGCCAGGGGGCAAGCCACTATCGAGTCAACGGGTTTCCAAATTAATGCGGGGCGTTCGATCTGTCGAAATTGATGAGTTCGCACAAGAACTTTCTCGCTTCTATGAGGTGAATGGCTGCCCCTATGAAGTTGTATCTGAAGGGTCGGGTTGGATTCTTCGACTTCGTGAAGAATACCGACAATACGGTGCGATCCTAGAGGCCAAGACACGTCGGGTGCGACTTGATGCGGGAGCACTAGACGCACTTGCTGTTGTTGCCTGGAACCAGCCGGTAGCGCGAGAGGATTTATCTAAACTCGGATGTGATACAAGTCCGGCTGTCCTGCGACAACTTGTGCGGCGTGGTTTACTTGAACTTGTCAAACTTCCGAGCAACAACGACGAGATGTGTGAAGATCTTCCGTGCTATCAAACAACATCACGATTCTTGGAAGTGTTTCAACTACGTTCCATTTCTGATCTACCGGACCCACGTGAGCCACCTCGGTAAGCAGGCGATTGGAAAGCTATTCGATTAATCAGAGGCACATTGTTGCTCGACCCACTTGATAGCCAACTCACGCGATGTGACTTTTCCATCTAATTGCAAATTGCGCAAGTGACCCAAAAGTTTCCCAACGGCTGGACCAGATGGAACTCCAAGTTGCATTAAGTCATTTCCACGGAGCAACTGGGGCGGGTTCAGATCAGCATCATCACGGTGGACCTGCTCCCTTACCCAATCCACATTTTCTGTTGAAAACAAACTGATCACGGCGAGGGATTTCATCACATCAATCAGCTGAAATCGCCATTCATGAGCAAGCCATGGCTGGAGAACCGACCAAGGAATATTTGCCTGCTGTGTCGAAAAAGAAACTGAACCAAGAACCATGACTGCTTCGATTAACCACACCGTAAGTTTTCGTTCATGGTTTGATAATCGGAGGTGATTACAAATATCAGCAGCTAGTCGAGGCTTCTCGTAACAAAGGACTGCAATCGCCGACGATATATTGGGTTCCTCCATGGCATCGAGCGTGTCTGATGTTGAAGACAAGAACGATTCGGTTCTTTTGAAACGCTTACCGAATAATGGACCAATGAGATTCATGCTCACCAGGAGCCGCAACGCTTCACCTCGCCCATGACGGGAAAACATCAGCCGAAGTTCTGCGGCCAATCGTTCTGGACTCACCGATTCAACCTTCCCAGCCATTACCACGATGGCCTTCCGAGTCTCAGGTTCTATTGGGAATTCAAAGTTGGCTGAGAATCGAATAGCTCGCAAGATGCGGAGATGATCCTCCTCAAATCTCATGATTGGGTCACCAATTGCACGAACAACTCCCTCATTCAAGTCGTTCTGCCCTCCCACGTAATCAATGACACTCCCCGTAGTCGGATCAAAGAAAAGTCCATTGATTGTAAAATCACGACGTAGAGCATCTTCCCGCGCTCCGCAAAAAGTAACTCCTACAGGATGGCGTCCATCGATATACTCTGCATCAGACCGGAACGTTGCAACTTCAACATTCCCTGTGTCCTTCGATCCAACCACGGTAATAACACCAAAAGCAGCACCTATAGCGATTGTATTTCTTCGGCCAAAAATATTTCTTACGGCGTCCGGCCGAGCAGCCGTTGCAACGTCATAATCCAAAGGGACTCGATCCAACAACTGATCACGAACACATCCGCCAGCCCACACTGCTTCATGTCCTCCCTGACGAAGTTTTTCAATAACTTCAACAGCGAATGCACGGGCAGCTATGGGATCAATGCGACGAGGTGGCATCTTGAAGCTCGACCTTTCAGTGTATCCTCAATATTTTGAGGACATTGGGCGTGTAATCAATAGCACGCACTAGTAGTGATAAACCATAACTGGATAGACTATTTCAAATGACATTACCAACAGAAATTACTCCGAGTGACACATTAACGTTGTTCACAACGTCAGAAAATGCTGAATGCCTCCTACTCGACTGCAGAACGGAAGAAGAGTATTCAATAGCCAAGATTCAGCAGGCGAAACTCATACCGATGCAGGAAATCTCCGAAAGATTGGATGAATTAGAGCCCTGGAAGCCGAAGCGGGTCATTGTGCACTGCCACCACGGAGTCCGCAGCCTCCGTGTAGCAAAATGGCTCCGAGAACGAGGTTTTGAGAAGGCTCAGAGTCTCAAGGGTGGTATTGAGGCATGGAGTACCGAAATTGATTCATCAATACCCAAATATTAGGGAGGTTTGTCCTTCACCTGTGCAAGTTGCAGGTGAGCCGGTATCTTTTAGTTTAAGAATACGCTGAAAGCTATAAGCCTCAGCGGCAGATGACATTTGTTTTTTAATTACCTTCAGAACATTTTCTCACGACAATAATTCACGCAGGAGATGAGCATGTCCGGCAACCTACAAAACTCTGACACACCACGTTTTTCTCGACGCAATGCCGTAAAAATTGCCTCCGTTGCTGGTGGTGCAATCGCATCCATGAGAGCAGTCCACGCACAGACCCCATCGACAGAACTCATCCGGATTGGTCTTGTTGGCTGTGGCGGCCGAGGTACGGGTGCATTGACTCAAGCACTTAGTGTTGATGGTTCAAACATCAAAGTAACCGCTGTCGCCGATGCTTTTGAAAGCAATATAAGCCGTACCCTTCGAGCGGTTGAGAAAATGGCAGACAAAGTTGATCTTCCAAAAGATCGACAGTTTCATGGTCTTGATGCCTACAAGAAAGTTCTTGATCATTGCGATCTTGTAATCTTGGCAACACCTCCTGGTTTTCGTCCATCACACTTTGAAGCTGCGATCAACGCAGGCAAGCATGTGTTTATGGAAAAGCCTGTTTGCGTAGACAGTGCTGGGGCTCGTCTTGTACTTGAAGTGGCAAAAAAAGCTGATGAAACGAACAGAAAGGTTGTTGTTGGACTACAGCGACACTACCAGGCAATCTATCGGGAAACAATCAAGCGTGTTCGTGATGGCATGGTTGGTGATCTTATCGGAGGCCAAGTGTATTGGAATGGAAGTGGCATCTGGTACCGGAAGCGAGAAGCCGACATGAATGAAATGCAATTCCAGGTTCATAACTGGTATCACTTCAACTGGCTTTGTGGTGACCATATTTGCGAGCAGCATGTTCACAATATTGATATTGCAAACTGGTTCCTCGACATGCTTCCCGAATCGGCCTACGGCCTTGGCGGAAAACAGAAGAGAGTTGTTGGGCAACCAAGTGAAATTTATGATCACCATGCGATTAATTTCAGTTATCCAAATGGTGTTCGAATCGCCAGTCAGTGCCGACAATTTCCAGGTGGGCAAAACCGCGTGAATGAAGAATTCCAAGGCACCAAAGGGTTTGTAAAAATTGGTGAAATAACAGATTATTCTGGCAAGGTTCTCTGGAAATACGAAGGGGCAACCAAGTCGAAGAGCAAGGACTCTGGTGGCACTACAAATCCGTACCAGGTCGAACATAACGAACTACAAGCTGCCATTCGAAATGACACACCACTAAACAATGCTTACTACGGTGCAACGTCTACCTTTTCGGCCGTGCTTGGCCGAACTGCAACGTATAGTGGAAAGCCTCAGGACTACAAGAAACTCCTTGCTGAAGATTTCAACTTAATGCCCGAGAACCTCACGTGGGAATCAACTCCCCCTGTCGTTCCAGACAAGGATGGAAACTATCCTATTCCGATGCCTGCAACATATAAGATTGCAAAGAAAATGACCTCCTAAGTCTCAGAGGCACTTCGGATGAAAATTGGTATTCCCAAGGAAACAAAGCGAGACGAATATCGTGTCGCAATGCTTCCTGTTGGAGTTGAAGAACTGGTTCGATCCGGGCACACCGTTGTGTTTCAAAAAACCGCTGGTAGCGGCTCTGGATTGCCTGATAGTGCATACGCAGATTGCGGTGCAACTATCGTTGACACTGCAGAAGAGGTCTTTGCCACATCTGATCTCATCGTCAAGGTCAAGGAACCTCAACCAGACGAAATATCGCTCATTCGGCCACACCAAATTGTCTTTACCTATTTTCATTTTGCAGCCGATCGCAAATTGACAGAGCGATTCCTAACAACCGGCGCAACGGCCGTAGCGTACGAAACGCTTCGTGATGATCGAGGAGCCTTGCCGCTATTAAAACCAATGAGTGAAGTAGCAGGTAGAATGAGCATTCAGGAGGGTGCTAAATATCTTGAGAAACCCCAAATGGGACGAGGCATACTGCTCGGAGGTGTCCCTGGAGTTCCGCCTGCAAATGTTCTTGTTCTTGGAGCCGGTACCGTTGGAGCAAATGCTGCCAAAGTAGCAGCCGGTTTCGGTGCAAACATTGGCCTACTTGATACAAACCTAGATCGCCTCCGATACCTTGATGACGTCACCCCGCCCAATATTGATTGCCTCTATTCTGATCGCCATACCATTCGAGAGTGGCTTGGTCGTGCTGACCTTGTCATTGGTAGTGTTCTAATCCCTGGGGCTAGAGCACCGCACCTTGTTGAACGAAATGATTTACATCTCATGAAGCCCGGTGCTGTTATTATTGATGTCGCTATTGATCAAGGCGGTTGCATTGCAACAAGCCAACCAACATCGCATGCAGAGCCTACTTTTGTAGTTGATAACATTGTTCATTACTGCGTGACAAATATGCCTGGTGCTGTCGGCCGAACCAGCACATACGCATTATGCAACGCAACACTCCCCTATGTCCTCTTACTGGCTAACCAAGGTCTAGTAGCTGCTGCACAAGGCAATCACGCAGTCCAAACAGCTGTAAACATATTCGAGGGCGATCTTATCGAACCTGCCGTAGCAAAATCATTTAATCTCCCCTGCGGCCCTAACCCGTTCCGGTCATGAATAGACACCAACTGCAGGGAATGGCTGTCTCTGGTACACACGTGTCTTCATACCGCCACCTACTAATAAGCACCCATGCGGAAGGGTCTTTGAACTGAAATGAATACGCCACCCTCAAACGAAATTCATACTGTTTGCTGGCAAGGTGACACTGACGGTTATCTTGAAATTCTTGATCAAACAGCACTTCCAACTGTGGTCAAGCATGTTGCCTGCAAAGACGTTCCGTCAGTGATCGAATCAATCAAAATGTTACGAGTCAGAGGCGCGCCTGCAATTGGAATTGCCGGCGCCTACGGAATGGTGCTCGCAATAGATCATGCAAAAAATTCTTACGATACAGACACAAAAAAAATGTCCTGTCTTCAACAGCTTGCAGAAGACCTGGCAACCGCACGACCTACAGCTGTAAACCTACGCTGGGCAATCGAACGAATCAAAAAATTAATTTTGGATTCTGGTCCAATCCCAGACTATTCAGAACTTCAGCAGAGCATTCTCGACGAAGCAAAATGTATTCAGCATGAAGACCAAATTCTTTGCGAGCGTATCGGTGAGCATGGGTGCTCAATTCTTCCCGAGGGCGACATACTTACTCACTGCAACACAGGTGCCTTGGCAACAGGGGGCATTGGCACAGCTCTTGGAATTATTGTCACGGCATGGAACAAAGGTCGTCGCTTTCAAGTATTTGCTGATGAAACGCGTCCGTTGTTACAAGGTGCTCGCTTAACTGCTTGGGAGCTGGCCCACCGGCAAATTCCAGTTACCGTCCTAGTAGACGCTGCGGCAGCACACCTTTTGAAGACCGGTCGTATAGGTTGCTGCATTGTTGGTGCTGACCGAATAACAGCAAACGGAGACACCGCCAATAAGATTGGAACATACGGCCTTGCTTTATTAGCAAAGGCTCACAATGTCCCATTTTTTGTTGCAGCCCCATCAAGTACATTCGATCTAGATCTCCAATCTGGCGATGAAATACCGATTGAAGAGCGTTCCGAAAATGAAGTGCTTGAGCCATTCAATTTCCGCTCCGCTCCTGCAACAGCAACCGCCTTCAATCCAGCATTCGATGTGACACCAGCCAGCCTCATTGCAGCGATTGTCACAGAGCGTGGTATTATAAGAGACGTGAGTCTCGAAACCGTTGCGTCCGTGATAACACGTGGCACCTAAACACCTCTATATTTCACCTCCCTGCGAATATACCTAGCATGTCATCTCCTATCCCGCAGGTCGTTATTGTTGGCCGTCCAAATGTTGGAAAGTCAAGTATTTTCAATTGGCTCTCACAGCGAAGAATTGCAATTGAAGATCCCACCGCAGGCGTTACTCGTGATCGACTCACCCAGCGTATTGAATGTGGTGACAAGACAATTGATCTTATCGATACTGGCGGTATGGGGTTCGACGACCCTGATGGGCTTACTGAACAGATCGACATGCAGATAGAAGCTGGGTTAGCCACTGCAGGAGTTGTCGTATTCGTCGTTGACATCAGGACTGGTCGTGTTCCTGCTGATACCGACGTGGCCTTACGACTGCGGCAGTCTGGAGCAACCGTCGTTTTGGTTGCAAACAAGTCTGACGATGAGAAATTTGATCTCTCGGGCCATGAATTTGACAAGCTTGGTTTTGGATCACCTATTGTTACAAGTACAAAACAAAACCGTAATCGTGATGACCTTGTGCAAGCCATTACAGCACTTCTACCGATGACCCCTGAAAGTGAAAAGCCGGCCAGCACCGCTCTTCCAGAAATGAAAGTGGCTATCGTGGGTCGCCGCAATGTTGGAAAAAGCACTTTTGTCAACGCGCTTGCAAAAGAAGAAAGAGTCATTGCAAGTCCTGTTGCAGGCACAACTCGAGACAGCATCGATGTTCGTTTTGACGTAGATGGACACACCTTCCTTGCAATTGACACGCCTGGACTTCGAAGGACAAAAAGTCGCAAAACTGATATCGATTTTTACTCAACCCATCGTGCTGAAAGAAGCATCCGTCGTGCCGATGTGGTCTTGATGCTCTTTGATGCTACCGAGCCGGTAGGTAAAGTCGACAAGCAACTTGTTGACCTGATTGTAGAGCAGCAGAAACCTGTTCTCTTAGTGGTAAATAAGTGGGACCTGTATGCTGAGGATGTCGAAAGAAGTGAATGGGTTCAATACTTACGTGACACTTTTCGGACAATGCCGTGGGCACCTATTGCGTTTGTTACTGCCACAAAGGGCCGCAATGTAAAAGCGGCGATAGACACCACACAACGACTCTTCCGACAGAGTCGGGCTCGCGTTCCAACTGCTGCCTTAAATACAATCATTCATGCTGCAACACAGGCTACTCGACCACCTGCCGACCGAAAAGGACGCCCTGTTCGGATCTATTTCGCAACTCAGGTTGACTCTGCCCCACCGACTATCGTTCTCTCAACGAGTTCTCCAAAAAGCCTCACGGCTCCTTACAAACGGTATCTTCTATCGTCACTCCGAAAAAGCTCACCGTTCACTGAAGTACCAATTAAACTTTTGGTTCGAGATCACAAATCTCGTGAGTAGATTTCTAATTGTTGATGTAGATCTCTAACAATATCCAGATCTTCTGGTGTTATTGGAACGCCTCCAAAAAAACATTCCGCTTGCTCTTTTACTTCAGGGACAAGGGTTTCAATAATAACTTTCACAAGTTCATCAAGCCCTTGCCCAGTACGGGCCGATGTGACCACAGAGTCATCTGAACAAGACTTCTCCCTAAACTGCTTACTATCGAAAAGATCCGCTTTGGTGCCAACGTCGATATACGGCGGATAGTCCTCACCGACTCTTTCCATAGAGAACCATTCCTTGTTGAGTTCATTTATTGGTCGAACTTTCAGGATCAAATCAGCACTTTGTGCCGCACCTAGAGCACGTTCAATACCCTCTTTTTCGATTATCTTGGGTGACTGCCGTGAGTCGTTCATCGAATGAAAACCAGCTGTATCAATCAGATCAACTGCCCACCCATTGAGGACAAGTCGTGTCTCCAAGACGTCACGTGTTGTGCCAGCATGCGGCGACACAATACTCCGTGAATAGCCGGCAAGAGCATTCAAGAGACTACTTTTACCAGCGTTCACAGGTCCTAGCAGAATGACATGCCAGGGCTTCGCCAACCGCATGCCAACTCGAGCAGAATACTCCAAACGATTTATTACAGTTTGTGCAAGCTTGAATTTATCTAGTGATTTCTGACTATGAAAAAGAACTTCTTGGATCTGCTGAATATCTCTTTCAAAGCCTCCCGCCAGCTGTCGAGTGAGTATCTGGGCTACGAAGAATCCATCAGTTTGAGCAAGCTGCTCTCGAATGAACGTACTTCGGTAGTTACTCCCATTACAAGCAAACCATTCGCCCCATGAAATTTCAATAGCCCCACCCGATACAAAAGTTCCTAACAAAGAAGCGATTACAGCTTGTCCGCCATGAACATGAATCTCCCACCTGGTCGTTCCAGTTTTTACTAAGACAACACATTCTGGCTTTTCATGAATTTGCCGGGCCGTGTCTTCACGTCTACCAGATGCTACCGGACAGGTCACCATCGTATGGTGCCAGTCACCAGCAACAATAGAGCCAATATCTAATGACTGAATTGAGGATTTACTGTAGGCATCAAAATGGGCATCCAGAATTAATTCCGCATCATCACCAAGTATTCCAATAACACCGAGTGCCCCAACTTGAGACGGTGTGAGGCGAGTGACTACGAATCGAGATTCTTTCAACGAATCAACTACCTTCATTGGGGGGCGATGTGACTTTTCGTATTACGGAACGTGGAACCATGCGCTGGTGGGGGGGCTTGGGCTGCGAGTTTGTAATCCTAACACGGCCAGAATATAGAAATAGGTTTCAGTGAATAGGACTACATGCTTACGCGCTCGAACATTCCTTCATCCTAGACATTCAAGCACAGCAGTTCTCTCGCCATCTACAAACATGTTTTTCAACTCCTAAAGGTAATCCAATGACTGATGGTAAGGATTCTCTTTCTGAAACGAATATTGAGTCTCTCTCCCAATCAATTGACCGACTAGAGAAAAGCCTAGATAGCATTTCTCATTCCCAACGAACGAGTCGTACAGCAGTTCTCGCTGGCTCTCTTCTCCTCTTTCTAATGTTTTGTATTGTTAGTTTTAATCTTTTCAAAACACTCAAGACTCAGCTCAACGAAGAGACAATACAGGCTGCCCTACAGATGAAAGCTGAGGAGTTACTTCCTTCTCTTCAAGAGAAGTTCGCCAAGGCTGCAATGAAGGCAGTCCCAACCTACCGGAAATTAACATAAGAACGTCTTAAGACACTCCGTCCTAAACTCCAGTCAATGATTACCAAAGAGCAAAGTCTATGGCTGACCGTCTGCCTTCCATGCTGCAAGAAAAAGCAAACCAAAGCCTCCAGAGGGTTACGGACAAAGTGGCAGCTGATGTCAAAAGTGAAATCCCTTCTCTGACTCCAGAAAGAGTTAAAAAACTTTCAGACATCACCGTTGCGGGGATAGCAATTGAGGGCGAGAAACTTCAAAGTCAATTACAAGTACTCACGCAAGAAGAATTTGAACGTATCAGCAAAATGCTTGACACACTTCCGGTTGAGGCAGCAATGAACATGAATGAGGAGTTACTGCAGCAGCGATTCATGCACAATATCCCACTCATTGTTGATCGTACTGTTGCTCCAACTATGTCAGTGCTGAAAACCGACTCGCCTTTTCGGACCCGCGATGACCTCTAGAAATCATGGCTTTTAGCTTTATATAGATTCATCCAAAACCACATTTTATTTCCTGGAGATTCCAAGCAATGCATGACACCGACTTATCCACTATTGAGAACCGTTTACATGCACTAGAAGAGCGTATTGCAGGGACCGCTGCAAAGTCGAAAAGCAGACTGATTCTTACCATTACTGTCATGGCGTGCCTTCTTGTTGGAGCCTTTTTCTACCTTCGTTTTATATCTACTTCGATCACGACTGCTGCTGATGCACCAACCCTTGTCCAACTCGTCGCCGACCAAATGGAGCCTCGTCTTCAACAAGCACCTGCACAACTCACTGAATCGCTCAAGTCACAGGCACCAATGGTTGTCGACAGCAGTGAGAAAATGATCCTCGATGCTTTACCAGAAGCTCTTGATCAGGCCGATGCTTTCATTATCAGCTTCTTTGAGAAAGAGTTTCAAGAAATCGAAAAGAAGGCTTACGACGTCATCCATGATGGATTCAACGATGTCATCGCTCAGGCAAAGGAAAAAAATATTGACTTCGCAAAAGATGGTGAACTGGAAAAGGCGGTTGGAAAAATTGCGCCTAACCTTCGACAGATGATTGAGAACATCATTGAAGAAAACATAGATGAATTCAAGTCTGGCACGAATGAGATTTCTGCTTATATAAGCAGACTATCAGCTGATGAAGACCTCACTGATCATGAAAAATCACATAGAGAAATTCTGATCTCTGGAATCGCTCTCATCAGGAAAATGGAAAATGATCCATCGAGATCTCCAATTGGAGGTATTCTACGAGGTGATCTTCCGAACAACCAGAAACCTTCTTCAACAATCGACTAATGAGGTGCTTCGAAGACACGTGTAACGAATCTAGCGAGAACCGGCCCTAGGAAACAGCGAAAATTTTTCGGAGCCGTAAGATCAGAACAGACGATCACGCCAAAAGGTTATTGGAGTTTCGATAAACCCTGTACCTTGATGATTGATATTTTCTCACTCAGACTTAGAAATGGATGCCTGAGAAAACATGATTTCATCTTGCCATTTTTTCAGGTTTTTCTCACAGGCTTGGTATTTTTTTACAGCGGCCATATGTTTCTCATCGATAGATTTTCGGTGGGTAATTGCCTTTTCGACTTGTTCATTGAGCTGGCTTACACGAGACGTCAAATCAGCTAGATTTTTTTCTACCGACTGCTGTTCCTTCAGAGCAGCCGCGTGTATCGCTTGCGATTCCTGAAGAGCCTGCTCCGCAAGTCCGACAGACGTGTTGGTGTCGGCTAGGGTTTTCTTGGCTGCAGTGAGTATCTCACCAGCAACTTCTTTTTCAGGAGTTTCGCTCGACTGCTTTATCATGTCCCCGAGAGATACAACAATTTCTTGGGCTTTCTTCGCCTTGATTTTCGTTACACCAAGCTGATCACCTGCTGCCTTGACACGGACACTTGTTGCTTCAAGTTCAACAATTTTACTTTTCTGCTCAGAACCAGCAGCACCAAGACTTTTGTTAGCCGCAGAGAGCTGGCTCACAAAATTTGCCTCGACTTTTGTTACCTTCTGTTGTTCTAACAGAATATCTTGGACAGCCTTTTCTGCTGCCGCAGCCGCCTTTTCGGCAAGAATGACTTGCTGGGAAAGTGGCATGGGGTTGGAATTCATTCCACCCACCTTCGACGGCTTCGTAACGTCGTATACAGAAATCTGTCCTGACCAGTCGCCCGCAATGGCAAGGGGTTTTCCAGAAGTAATTGCTACTTTTGTACCGATATCCGAGAGTGTCCCGAGTTCACTTTCAAGGCTGCCGTCAGACTTCCACACTTTCACTTTGTGATCCCGACCGGTTGAGACAAGGCGACCATCGCTTAACCATCGTACGTCCGTTGCTCCTCCACCGTGAGCTGGCCATGATTTTATTTTCTTAGCAGTATCAGCTTCCCAAAGATGGATTGTGCCATCTTCAGATGCTGTTGCGAGCACAATACCATCCGCTCGCCAATCGATTGCTGTGACACCGGCTTTCTGACCTTTTAAATCTCCCCAATGGCGAGCACCAAATGATTCCCACAAAAACAAATTGCCTGCACGATCACCTGTAGCAAGTAACACGCTATCTGGCGAAAAGGCAACGCTTGTTATCCAATCTGTATGCTTTGTGATCTCGCTCTCAATAGACCCATCTACTGTTTGGAGAAGACGGACAACCTTAGCTGCTCCACCCAGAGCCACAAGACGTTGGTCAGCAGAAATATCAGCAGCTAGCACCTCGTCATACTCATCTCCAAGTTCCATGACTCGCTGAGCACTGGCAACATCCCAAATCACCACGCGACCACTTTTCGCTGCAACACCGCCACCCGCAAGAAGGAGTTTTGCGCTCCGAGAGAATCGAACGTTCGTACATTCGCCCTCAGGGAACGGTAGTACACCAATACATTCACATGTTCTCGGCTGAAATAATAAAACCTGCTGACTACTTCCAACCGCCACTAAATCTCCGTGAGGAGATGCATCGAGTGCACGGATCGTTGTTGGTCGGAGTCCAGAAAATCGTGGTTCGAGAGATAGTCGGGGCGGCATTACCAGTGGGCCGGTCGGTTTCACCAAAGCACCTGAATCAAGAGCAAGTGAAGAACTCGCTTTCTGAGCAACGGGTTTCACGCCGTCGCGTTCAATAATTCCGCCTAGTATCCATTCCTTAACGACATTCAACATCGCATCAGGAATACGATCAGCGTCGGGTGGCATTGTTGGCTCTGATTCATGACTCATAACCTGCCAAAGGTAGGAGCCGTCAGGATCACCACCAGCGATAACATCACCTGAATTACCACCAGCCATCATTTGCTGGTAACTCGTCAGATCGAGGCCACCAGCTTTTCTATCCGCATTGTGGCAACTGCAGCACTTCTCACGGAAAACTGGTAGTACGTGATCTTCATATGTCGGTGGCTTTTCAGCCGCAGTCGCCATTGTGAAACAAAATGACAGCGTACACAGCAAAGTGACAACACTGTGCAACGCAATCATTCTAGGTGGTTTTTGTGGTGTAATTCTAATCATTGCCTTGCTGTCACTATCGCCGTTTCTTACATCCCAAAGTTATCACAAAGACTCACAGAAATTCGACCAATATAAGCTAATGGTTGAATATGAATTCAGGTGAATTGAGCAGTGCCCAGAAAACATCTTCGAGGGCGTGCTGATGCTCAGTGCCGCCTTGCAGCGTCGCGAGTGTTTCTATGCGTTCCCTTTCTTGAGGAAGCCTTCCGTAACACCGAACAAAGAGTTCGTCAATAATTTCGGTATCAGGACGTTTCTCCTTCAACCAACGACTAATAACACCACCCTGCTGAATTCGCTTATTCCCAACCTCGCCATTGAGTAAATGAAGCGCCTGCGACAGGCTCGGGTCCATACTTACTGCACAAGAACAAACGTTTTCTCGAGTTGCTCTGCCAAAGGTTGTGAGAAAATATGTTGACGTACGGCCATCAGCCACTTGAACAGCCCTCGCACCTTCTGGAAGACCAGGGAATTTATTTTTGGTCTCCGTTACCTGAGCCAGAATATCAAGGAGCACTTCTGCTCGAATCCGACGGACTGCCGAATGTGAAAAGTTTGAGTTATCAAGAAGATTTGTCTCATTCGTGTCGCACTCTCGCTGGTAGGTCTTTGAGTTGACAATCTCTCTAACGAGCGTTCTGAAATCCCACTTTGACTTAACAAGATGGTTTGCCAGAGCGTCAAGCAAAGGTCCATTCACCGGTGGATTACTTACACGAAAATCATCCGGCTCATGAACGATTCCTCTTCCAAGGAAATGCGTCCACACAAGATTCGCAACACGTTTTGAAAAAAATGGGTTTTCTGTTGATGTAATCCACTCCGCGACCACTTCACGTCGATCCTGCCCAACGACTTTTGCTTCGTCTCCTCCCAAAAATTTTGGTGCTACCGTCTGACCGGATACAGGATGTTTTATCCCACCACCACTGGAGTTGTAGATAATGAACTCCCGCGGATCCCCTGCCTTTTTTCGTCCTATCTGCGCAAAGAAGGCAGCAAATCCATAATAGTCATCCATGGTCCATCGGTCGAATGGGTGATTATGACATTGAGCACACTGAATTCGCATTCCTAAAAAGGCTTGTGCAACATTCTCTGTCAATTTCAGAGTGTCTCTTTCGGCTTGGTAATAATTCGTAGGTGGATTTTCAAAGGTACCACCGGAGGCTGATATCAGATCTCGCACCATATGATCAATTGGCTGATTGGAGGCAATACGACGGTCAAGCCATTGGTGGTAGAGCAATGCACCTTTCTTATCAACGATATTATTGATGGAACGGATTTGTAGGATTTCTGCCCACTTCATTACCCACAGGTCAACAAACTCTTTTCGGCTGAGCAATTGCTCAACGTATTTTGATCTTTTATCCGGAGATTTGTCAGCGAGGAACGTGTCTCTTTCTTTGTTGGTTGGAAGTAGCCCAATAAGATCGATAGTTACTCGACGCACAAACGTTTCATCATTACACACGCCTGAAGGTGCAATACGAAGGCTCTTCAGTTTGCTATCAACCAAGTCATCGACCCATGTGTTACCTACTGTTTCGGGATATGAAAAAGTAATTTTTTCTGGAATAACTACTACCGGCACTCCGACCGTTATGGTGTCATATCGAGCCATGACAAATGACTCGCCTCGCTGCCCACTCACAGCATTCCCTGACGCATTAATTGCAACCGATGAATCATTGTTTGATCCGTACCAGACAAGATCTGTTACATCCCTGTCAGTGCCATCTGAAAATCGGGCCACTGCTACTAACTGCTGAGTGGCGTGATCACCCTCGAGCAAACTTGTTGGTGGATACAGATCAACTGCAAGTAATTTCGGTATCTCTTTACCGGCTTTTGGATCATCCTTGGCCCCCGCTGTGATCCACCGAATAAGGCGGTCAGCAAGCTCACTATCATGCTCAAAACGCTTGCCGCCGGTGTGAGGAACCTCACCCACCGCTTTCTTTACAAGGAGGCTGCCGGCAGGGTTTGCCAGATTGATACGTCGACCTGGCATTTCTCGAGTCAATCGATGGTAATCGCCAGCCGGGTCAAAACCGAACAACGAAAGTCGGAATCCATCTTTTCCACGAGCAGCCCCATGGCAACTTCCCATATTACATCCAGCACGAGCAAACACGGGCATGACATCCATGCGGAAGGAGAGTGGGGGTTCCGTTGCTGACGAACGAACACGAACCGGAAGTTCAACCTTCTGCCCGCCGTACGAGACTACCAATACCGTGTCACCGTCCACCTTCGGTGAGAGCCGAACTGAAGTACCAGCATCGCTTTCAATTCGTTCAAGAGTGGCGAATTCTGAGTGCTTGAAAACCATTTTAGCAGGAAGCGTGACATCTTCAGTAACGCCATTATTGTGTGTTGACTGAACGATAATTGTTTGAAAATCTCGTGATGAGTCGAGCTGCACCGAGGGAGGAAACACCTCGATTTTCTCAACCGATTTTTCCTGAGCCAGCACAGGACCTGCAACGACTATCACAAGAACTGACAGAATGTTCTTTAAGAACAGTCGATAACGCATCAAGTATTCTGGTAATACGCTGTCACTCACTGCGAAACTCCTTCGAGTTCTTTTGCAGGCTCAGAATTCGACACCGCCCGTGCCTGAATTCTCAGTTGCTCACGACGAGAAAGTTTTTTCTCCTGTGTTTTTGGCTTCACAGGCTTCGGCTTTGGTTTTGCCTGAGACTTTACCGGCAGTGGCTTGTCTATTCTCAATTCAGTCGCTGCCATGCGATGAATAATTTGATCTCCTCCTTGAGGAACATGGACTTCACAGACAACATTTGCATGCCGGCCAGCAGGGGCATCGGCGGCAACTGAAACTGCAAATTCTACTTCTTTACTTTCTGAAGTAATAAGAAGGGGTTCAGACTTTGTTTTGGCAGGCAACCCCAGTAGTATCACCTTGGCTTCGCCCTCAAAAGCGGTTGGTACCGTTACTGTACCCGTGAAGGTTGTGTCCTGTCCCTGTTCAGCCGTTCCTTTGTCGAGGACAACCTGAACATATGGTTCTGCCACACTTAATTTTACAGGCTGAGAAGAAATCCGTATCGATGGACGGCCCTTTGCCTCTTCTCCTTCGAATGTCACTGTGCCGGCCACGACGACATACCAATCTTTCACGGGCGCGCTGCCCGTGGCATTAATCGGAAACCTGGCCTCATTCTTGTCTGCTGGCACGTCAACACCAGATGCAGCGCCTATCCCTGTTGGCTTAAAGGGGAAATAAAGCCGCACCTTACCTTGAAACCCTTCGGCTTTATGCACACGGACAACAAGCTCTGCCTTACCGTTTTTTACAAGTGGTATTGAGGGCTGTATCAACTCAAGAGTCACCGGGATTTCCTGAACAACCGCAACTGGCATTTTGATACTACGACTATATCTCCATGGCGTACGATTCGGATTGCCATGAATCATTTCCGTTGCTTGCTCAAGCCTTCCAAGAACCTGATCTGGGGTCGCTGCGTCTACGGCTTTATATGCCACCATTGCCGCGTCGAGCGGCGCTTCTTGAGTTGCTTCAAAGACAACAAAGCCTCCCGGAGCACCGTTTTGAAATGTTGGGCTCGTCATGGTAACACCTTCTGGCAGGCCTTCGGCAAGCACATTGAGATCACTATTACAATTACTCCGAGATGCGTTAACGAGTACCGCTGCACGATTTCCTCTCGGAATCTGTGGAAACAAGTCGTCTTGTGATTTTGTACGCGACGGAGGAACCGAAAGTTTAACAAAGGGGACTATTGGCTCGACCTCGAGCCACCAGACGAACATTTCTCCGCTTCGCTTTTGATGATCTCTTATATGGATGAGAAAAGACCCCTCCTCCGGCGTTGTCACGTTCATAAGACTATCAGGCCCAGAGGAATCATCGTTTCCTGTTATACGCGTATGCTTCTCGTTATCTCGATACGCGTTTAGCACGATGTCGACTGGCGACCCAAGCCGTCTTCCCCAACCTTTTACTGACCATTTTGATCCTTTCGGTGCTTCAATTCTGATCCAGTCTACGTCGCCATCTTTTTCAAATTGACCCCATATGGCAGCTGGAGCAGGAACACTTGGATTCCCGTTTGGTGAGTCGTTTGAATCCGTCTCCCTGCTGATAGGAAGATTTGTAACGCGAAGTGGGACAGCTTCCGCCGCAATGATGCCTTTTCGGCGAGGGTGCACCGACAGCATGTGGCTCGCTTCCGAAGAAGCACGACGAAAGGTATTGGGAATCTTTATTTTTGACTCAAATCCACCCGCTGGATCACCAAGCCATTTCACGACCATTTCAGATCCAGGATTTGCTCCCGGAGGGAGTGCGACTGAGGGTGTTGGAAAGCGACCGACGTGAAGCAGGTAACTGCACGCAGAACTTCCACCATATGCACTCTCCCGCACTCTTACAAAATATTCTCCTGGCTCCGAGGCTTTGAAAGCTAGGAGCGCATCCTGTTCCATCAGTGGATGGTCATCGCTCGCTGCGACGACAAAACCTTTGGTATCAACAATATCGATATAAGGATCGAACGGCGTATAGTTGAGACGAACACCATCAACCGCCACAGAAAGCCGATCATTTTTGTTGAGTACAACCTTGTACCAATCAACGTCTTCTCGGTCCACAACCCCAGCGACTGTCAGCCCACCGACCTTTGAAAACTGTATCTCTTGCGCCTCATCTGCAGTATTATTAGGAGGTTTCTTCCGAGAGGAATCGGATTCGGATTCCATCACATGTGGAAAAGGTCCGACCCGAAATGTCCGCAGAACTGAAAGGCCTTTTTTGGTTCGGACTCGAAAGCGGTGATTACCAAAAGGAGCATCCTCCGGAACCTTCAGGACGACTTTAAACTGCTTATCGTTCACTGATTCAATCTTTGTCTGCTGGACAATCCCGTCTTCAAAAAAGAGGACCTGTGGTTCGTGCAGATTTGCACCCATCACAAGCACTTCGCACTCACTCCCCCGCATTGCACCAGCCGGCACAACTTTACTGATTGTCGGTGCAGCAGAACAGATACTTATCAGTAGCCCGTAACAGCTAAGAATTGCTGCGCACAGTCTCATGTTGTTTCGTTGAAGAGTCATCTTCTTTTTCATCACACGATCACTTCCTAAAACAAGGGCAGCACATGCCTTTACGTCGTGGAAATTGCAGATCAGACCAGCAACTCGTGCCGGACTTTACCACCGTCAACGATTTCGACGGGGCGTGCACCAGGAGCCATCAGTTCTTTCTCTGCAACAATCCCGAGGCAGTGGTACACCGTTGTTGCAAGATCCTCGATACTGACAGGACTATCAAAGGGCTCAGCTGCTATCGCGTCGGAAGCACCATGGATGAGTCCCTTCTTCACTCCACCGCCAGCCAGCACGGTACTGAAAACTTTCGGCCAATGATCACGACCAGAGTCCTTATTAATTTTTGGCGTACGACCAAACTCGCTCGACACCATGACAAGTGTTGAATCGAGAAGACCACGCTGCTCAAGATCACGAATGAGCGCCGTAAATGCCTGGTCAAATGCAGGAAGTGTACGATCAATTCCCTGCTTTAATTTCTGATGCATATCCCAACTTCCATAGGACATGGTCACAAATCGGACACCCGCCTCCACAAGCCTTCGAGCAAGAATCATTCGCTGTCCAGCTTGATTCCGACCATATTGATCTCGCAGTTCCTTCGACTCGAGGTTTATATCAAAAGCTGCTTGTGCCTTCGATGAACTTACCAGGTCGTAGGCTCGTTGATAGAAACTGTCCATGGCTGTGATGTTGTCCGAACCTTCAAGCCGATTGAAGTGCCTACCAACAACGTTGCGCAAATGACGACGAGACTCAAATCGCTTCGGATCAACCCCACCAGGCAGTGAAAGATCTCGCACCGTAAAGTTCGGGCTCGCCGGGTCTGATCCAAGTGTAAATGGTCCAAATGCACTTCCTAAATATCCAGCCTCAGCGTCCGGTGCAGGCAGGGTCGGCAGGCACACATATGGAGGCAAGTTCGCTCGTGAACCTAATTCGTGCGAAACGACACTACCAAAACTTGGATAGGTGACTGCTGGGCTAGGGCGGTACCCCGTAAACATATTATGAGTGCCACGCGGATGAGCCGCTTCACCATGCGTCATTGAGCGAATGACTGTTATTTTGTCTGCTATCTTCGCCGTGTTCTTCAAATGCTGATTAAAGCGAACACCAGGAAGAGCTGTTTGGACTGTTCCCATTTCGCCTCTGTACTCAAGAGGTGAGAGTGGCTTAGGATCAAACGTTTCTTGCTGAGACCAACCACCTGGAAGCCAGATATGAATGACGCTCTTGGCCGTTCCGTCAAAATGCTCAAACTGCTTCGCATCAGCCTGCGCCGCCCGCATACTAAAAAAAGAACCGAGCGATAAACCAAATCCAGCGAGGGTGCCGACCTGCATGAACTCTCTTCGGCCACCGGCTTTCAATTGACGCAAAAAGTCACAACGATTGCTCGCTTCCTGCGAGAAGTTATGAGAATTCACGGGCAGTCTCCTTTCACGAGTCTCAGATGAACGTGTGAGCACTGTGCAGTACTCAAGGGGCAGTACTCAAGATAATCGGTACTCAAGATAATCGGCTTAATATCTGTAATAATGTTACCCATCAAGCATGCATTACGCACCAAATGGGACCAGTCGTGTGTCTCATATCAGCGTGTTAGACTGATTTTTGACCGAAAATCCAAAAGAACCACTATTAAGGGGGGCTCGTATGGCCGTGCAGGTAACAAACCAACAGAGCGACAGAATTATTGAAGTGGCCACAACAGGAAAACTCACGCGCGATGACTACGACACGTTTGTGCCCGTTATCGAATCGGAAATGAAAAAAGGGAAGGTAAAGATTCTCTTTTCAATGCATGACTTTTCTGGCTGGGACGCTGGTGCTCTCTGGGAAGACATCAAGTTTGACATGAAACACTTCGGCGAAATTGAGCGACTCGCCATGGTGGGTGAAAAGAAATGGGAAGAGGGAATGGCATGGTTCTGCAAGCCCTTTACCACCGCAAAAATTTCCTACTTTGATCACACTGAAATAGACGCCGCCCGGTCTTGGCTCAAAGCTGAATAATTCAACCTCGTTATTTCTTTCAATAAGAATATCAAGGCATCTCCTGGTTTTCATTCAGGATCTAGGTGTCATCTTCGAGTGTGCGCTTTCCTCGAAGTAAATGGTGATAGTGTTGTGCAAAACGATGCGATTCATCGCGGACGTATTCAAGTAAACGCAACGAGTAAGCATCTCGTGATAATCGCAAGGGCTCCGATTTACCCGGAAGGAAAATCTCTTCTTCTCTTTTGGCAATTGACAAGATACACGGTGGCTCCACCCCGAGAGAATTCAGCGCATCCATCGCAGCAGACAACTGCCCCTTCCCACCATCGATAAGAAACACATCTGGAAGAGATGCTCCTTCTCTGAGTAGTCGAGAAAATCTCCGCAATACAACCTCATGAATACTTTTAAAGTCATCGATGCCTTCGACTGTTTTTATTCGATAGCGCTTGTACCCTGGCTTAAAAGGCAGACCATCAATAAATTGAACCAGGCTGGCAACCGTTTCATTGCCCGCCAGATGAGCAATATCAACACCCTCGATGACGCGGGGGGGGCCTGAAAGACCAAGTACTTTCTCAAGGCCAGCAAGTCCTTTTTTTGGATCAACAAGAAACACTTCTGGCTGAACATGTTCTTCAAGATCGCCGCGCTCATGAAGCCGCTCAAGCAGCTTGATCTCGTCTCGAAGCCGTGCTGCCTTTTCATACTCAAGCGATTGTGATGCCGACATCATTTCTGTCCGCATTTCTTTAAGAAGCCGTTTTTTTCCACCCTCAAGAAATATTTTGAGTCGATTAATATCTTTCCGGTAATCCTCTTTTGTTATTCGAAGATTACATGGGGCGGTACATTGACCAATTGAGGCGAGTAAGCATGGCCGAAACCATCGCCACTGGGGATCATCTTTATCGATATCAAGTGAGCAGGTTCGAAATTTAAAAATTCTTTGAAGTAAGACAATCGCGCCACGAAGGCTTCCCGCACTCGGAAACGGACCATAGAGTTTCACGCCTTTGGAAGCTGGTGAACGAGTAAACTCGATCCGAGGGAAATCTTCGTGTGTTGTGATTTGTAAATATGGAAAGGTCTTGTCGTCTTTGAGTAATGAATTAAAGCGTGGCTGTACGTCTTTAATGAGACGACTTTCAAGAAGAAGTGCGTCTACTTCACTATCCGCTTCGAGATAATCAATGTCTCTTATTTCACGCACAAGATCAGCTGTTCGACGGTCAACCTCTGCAGCCTTGAGGAAATAGCTCGCAGCCCGACTTCGTAGATTTTTTGCCTTGCCAACATAAATCACACGGCCAGCAATGTCCTTCATCAAATAGACCCCCGCGGTCTGCGGAAAATCACGCACCTTTCTGGCAGCTGCGGCGTAGTCGCTAGACGTCACCGGTCTCTCAGTATCAGCCGGAGTTGTCTCAGAATTTGCATTCGATGGATCGTTCATATTTGTATTCTATGACGAATATCGCAATTGCCAGCCATCGCGGTCACAGATTCTTTTCAGAAGATGTCGAATAAAAGCAACACAACTCGCACACCTTGGGATCAAACTCCTACTTGTCTGCGTAAATCCTTCTCAAGGAGATCGAGTCGGCTTTCAAGGAACCGTTTTACTGACGGAAGTTTTTCTGCAGCCATCGGCGGGGAAAAGGCAAAAAGGTAGAACTTGATTTTTGGCTCTGTACCAGACGGCCTCGCTGCTATTGCATTGCCAAGCGGAGGAAAGTCATGCTCGGAATCCTGATTGCTTGGACTATTCGGATCAATGAGATCAAAGATAACAAGATCGCCTTGCTCACCCTGAAACGGTGTTTCTCTCCCATCAGATTCAAGAAATTTCAGCTGCCCGTAATCTCTTGCTCTTCTCACTGGTAGCCCACCAAATTCTGCAGGAAGTTCGGCTCGTAGGCCCGCCATGATCTCGCGCATTCGATCCATACCAGCAGCACCTGGCAACTTGATTGCTACCTGACGTTCGAGATAACACCCATAGGCACAAAACATTTCATCAAGCTTTTGATGTAATGTTTTTCCATGTGACTTGAGATCTGCTGCCAATTCCGCAAGAAGTAAGGCAGCCACACTAGCGTCTTTGTCACGAACATGCGTTCCTGCCAGATATCCATGAGATTCTTCACAACCAAAAACAAAATTTTCTGCACCGATGTCGTCAATGGTTCGACCTATCCATTTGAATCCAACCTGAAGCCAATCGATGACATTCACTCCATACTTCTCACCAATGCAACGAATTAGGCCACTTGTTACCAGAGTTGTGACAATGGTGTCGGCAGACCGCAGATTTTTCTGATCTCTTCTTTTTTCAAGCACCCAATCCGTTAGCAAGGCCCCAAGTTGATTCCCTGTGAACGTCTTCCATTCACTACCGCTGACTCCGTCAATTGCAGCTGCTGCTCCAAGCCGATCACAATCTGGGTCACTTGCCATGACCACGTCATCAGACTGAGAGCGTGCCTCATCAATTGCACCGCTCATCACTTCGGGGTTTTCCGGATTTGCGACATGCCCCGGAACATTTGGGAAATCACCGTCTGGATCAGCTTGTGGACCGAACAATCTCACATCTTGAAAACCTGCTCCCTGAAGCACTGGAAGAACAGCTGTCGCACCAACTCCATGGAGTGGTGTGTAAATGACTGAGAGATCACGTGCACCGGGTGTTGCCTGCTTCAGCACTGCCTTTACAAAAGCCGTATCGATTTCATCTTCCACGAAGACGACTTGCCCCTTTTGAACTCCATCCTCAAACGGAACTCGAACAATGTCATTGGCCTGCATCACTCGTTGAATAATGCCCTTGTCGTGAGGTGGTAACACTTGAACACCACCAGCCCAGTACACCTTGACAGCATTATCACTAGGGGGATTATGGCTCGCCGTTACCATAATACCGCACGTGCTCTTGGTATACCGAACCGCATATGAAAGTTCCGGCGTACTCCGAAAGCCTCGCAGAAAAAATATTTTAAACCCTGCTGCCAAAAGAACTTCACTGCACAACTTTGCAAAATGCTCTGAACGATGTCGCGTGTCGTACGCGATAGTACAACTTGGCCCACCCTCTGCGTGGCACATTTCTGTTACATATTCAGCAAGCCCTTGAGCGCTCTCGCCAATTGTGCGGTCATTGATGGCATTCGACCCAACGGGAAACATCTTCCCGCGACGACCCCCTGTGCCAAAAGGAATGACCGTCCAATATGCATCATCGAGTGCTTTCCAAATATTTTCATCAGATTTCGCACGCTGAATGAGATCAGCAAGTGGCTCAGCGAACTCTGAATACCGTGATTCTGCTAACCATGTTCGCATCGTGACTACCGAATGGTCTGTAATCACCCCGTTCTGATGGGCTCTGTCCAGTTGTGTGAGACAATCAGTAAGCAGATCAGCAGACATTGGTGTCATCGGTAACTCCGGAGAAACACGGGTATTCGCTATATTCCGTTTGGATTTATACTCTGCCAATCTAAAACATGCAGCAATTTCCAATGGAAAATCAATGAATAATGGAACCGGGTCAAATGTATCGCATCCTGAGCCACTTATCGTCAGTGTCTCTGGGCTTCGTGGAATCGTGGGGAAATCCCTCACAGATGATGTCGCAGCCGCCTATGCATACAGCTTCATCGAAACCCTTCCTGCTGGACCCATAGTAGTCGGGAGGGATGGGCGAGAGTCTGGGCCGGCACTCAAAGAAGCAATTTCCAAGGCGATTACGGCCAGCGGTCGAGATGTGCTCGACTGTGATACGGCATCAACACCAACAATAGGCGTTGCCGTTGTTCAGCATAATGCTGCTGGAGGCATTCAAATATCAGCCAGCCATAATCCGGCACCCTACAACGGCCTCAAACTCTTCTCTGAGAAAGGCCGCGTACTTCCCGCTGTGGCAGGTGACGCTGTACGTTTACGATTTGAAGCACTACGAAGGGCTCCGCCAAAGACAGAAAATGAGTGTAAGCCTGGAAATATACATTCCATTGAAAGCGTTCTCCCACACCTAGAAAAAGTACTTGCGATTATCGACGTCGATACTATCCGTCGTGTGAGCCCGAAGGTGTGGATAGATTGTGGTCGTGGGGCAGGAAGTCGCCTGGCACGGCCACTCCTTGAAGCACTTGGTTGTGAGGTTACTGTTGTTGGTGAGCCTCCTGACGGACAGTTCGAGCATGAACCTGAGCCAACGGCGGATAATCTCATCGATTTACTCCCACAAATATCAGCAGCCGGGGCTGATATTGGCTTCTTCCAAGACCCAGATGCAGACAGGCTTGCCATTGCTGACGGCACGGGGCACTATCTAGGTGAGGAATTAACGCTCGCTCTTGCAGCCGATGCAGTGCTTAAGAAATCTCCGGGCCCAGTTGTCATTAACTGTTCTACGAGTAGCCTCACTGTAAAAATTGCCGAACAACATGGCTCATCATGCACACTCTCCGCTGTCGGTGAAGCAAACGTTGTCGACGAGATGCTTAAGAGAAATGCTGTTTTAGGAGGAGAGGGCAACGGCGGCGTAATAGACCCCCGTGTCGGCCTTGTTCGAGATTCATTTGTTGCCATGGCACTTATTTTAGAACGGATGGCAGAGGGCGGAAAACTTATCCCTCTTGCAGATCTGATCAAAGACTTTCCTCCTCTCACAATTAAAAAAACAAAGCTCATGCTGCCACCTGGATGGTCTCAGTCAGATATTGACGAATCCTTTCATCGTGTTGCTCATGCTTTTCCAGAAGCAACTGTAAGCCGCCTTGATGGCGTGCGTGTAGAATGTGCTGATGGCTGGGTACTGGTACGTGCAAGTAACACGGAGCCTATTGTGAGAATTATTGCCGAGGCAACTGATGGACAACGAGCGATGTCGATCATTGAGCAAGCAAGAAAAGCGTTGCTTGCTCAATGATGGCTTTGCGTTAATACTTCAACACATGTCAGCCTAGCTTGCCGGAAGATCAATTTTCATAGCACTCATGAGTCGTTTCATATCTTCCCAAACATCTCGTTTTGCTGACGGATTACGAAGAAGGTATGAGGGATGGTACGTGCACATGGCACGAACACCTTGATATGCAAACCACTTCTTACGTAGTGATTCAATCGACTCTGCGGTTCGTAAGAGAGACTGAGCCGCACTGGTTCCAAGACAGCAGATAAATTGTGGCTTCAATGCAATCATGTGCTGTTCTAAAAATTGTTCATAATTCTTGATCTCATGAGCATCATGATGATCTTCTTTGGGGTGTGGTTTTTCAACACTGTTGAGCACATAGACTTCTTCAAAAGGAAATGCGCAGGCTTCAAGAATTTTTGTGAAAAGTGTTTCAGTTTCACCTGTAAAGAGTGTTCCAGATTCAACATCAGCCTCTTCCGGAGACACCCCAAAAAAACAAAGCCGAGGATGATCACCACCGCTACCAAATACATCTTGCGAAGAGAAAGAAGCAAGTTGCGAACACTTGTTAGAATGCGACACTGCTTCGTGCATGCCACTAAGTAGTCGCCCGTACTCTTCGGAATCAGTTCTCTGTGAGCCCACTAACGCATCACCGATACGCTTCCCATGACTCGTTCGGGTTTTTGGAAGACTTGTTACGCCTGCTAATTCCAGGCTCTCTAATCGCTGCCGCAATGCCCGTTCTGACATATCTACACCCTACAGTTACGGGTTCTACAACGCTTTACGAAACCGTTTTCGGCCACGCTTTCTTCCCAGAAGTGACGGAGCTGGCTTTGGTGGTTCGGCGTCAACCGATTCAGTTGAATCCTGAACGCCTCCGGACTGCTGTCCTCGAGAAGGAACTGGCCTCGCCGGCTCCGGATCAAGCGCAACAAATCCTGGCACTTCCTTCCTTTCAAGAAGCTTATCAATCCGCATCTCGATACGAGTCAGTTGCGGACCCTCTTCCGGCGCAACAAATGTATACGCGATGCCCTCTCGGCCCATGCGTCCTGTTCTGCCAACTCGATGAACGTAGTCGTCACAGAACTCGGGGATGTCGTAATTAATGATGTGTGAAACACCTGATACATCAATACCACGGCCAACGACGTCCGTTGCCACCAGAACCTGTATCTGACCGTCACGAAACTGCCGCATCACGCGATCTCGCACATTCTGGGCAAGATCACCATGGATGCACGCAACGCTTGTCTTTTCATTTTTTCTATGTCGCTGAAGCCGCTCATGAATCTTATCGGTCCCACGTTTGGTTCGACAAAACACAATGGCCTGCCGCGGCTGTTCTTGTTCAAGGACTTTTTCAAGTAACTTAAACTTACGAGTGGGATCCACTGTGAAATAAAACTGCTCAATTGTCTCAACGGAAAGTTCATTCGTTGAAAAGTCAAGAATCTCAGGATCTCGCATGTATCGAGTTGCTAATTTCGCAACAGGAGGAGGAACGGTAGCAGAAAGAAGTAGCGTCTGTCGGCTCTGAGGGCAGCGACGAAGAATTTTTTCTATATCTGGACGGAAACCGATATCCAACATGCGGTCCGCTTCATCGAGTGTCACAAGTTCTAATTCACCCAGTAAGAGCGTGCCCCGACTCATGTGGTCAAGGACTCTGCCCGGTGTCCCAACGACAACTTCAGGATTCTTTGCAAGCTTATCGATTTGTCCCTTAATGGGCTTTCCACCGTACACGGCAACACACTGCATTTTTGAACCTGCAGCGAGTTTTTCAAATTCATCACGAACTTGGACGGCTAATTCACGCGTTGGCACCATGACAAGGGCCCTCGCACCACGACCTCTTCCAGGACTTTTAGTTAATAACTCGAGGATAGGGAGCACGAACGAAGCAGTCTTGCCTGTACCAGTTTGGGCCTGCCCCAATACATCAATGCCTGCGATGGCTTTGGGAATGACACCAACCTGAACGGGAGTTGGCTGAGAATATCCTGCTCGATCCACTGCCTGCAGAGTGGTTGCTGAAAGTCCAAGGGCTGCAAATCCTCCACTTTCATTTTCAGTATCGGCGGAACCCGTGGGTATCTTCGCAGCAGGCGGTGGTACTTCTTCCCGCCGGTTCTCCCGGCGATCCGTGCCTTGGGACAAATTCTCCTCAGCAGGGCGACGTCGCCGAGGCTGTTCTTCACTCGTCACTCGGAACCTTCTCTCATGTGAATTGCTCTCTTCTTTATTGTGCAAGCCACAATGAGCAGCCGGGTCTTACTACACCAAATCTGAAAAGACACCTAATTCCATCTAGGGATATCTTCAGCGGGAACAACCGGCTCACGGAGAGCAAAGAACTTTAAATCTCTTATTTTAAGAGACATTACCATACAAACGAACAGTACGCAATTCGAGCTATTTCACTTCTTTATTTCGAAGACGCGGGCGTATTGGTGAGCAATACGCCTCTGTTGTCCCAGAACCCGGGTTTCAGAGGCCTGAGGTGATGGTTCATCTGTGTCCTGTTGAAATACGTTGGGCTTAAATAAATTGGGCTTAACGGTCGAAAAACCTTTTGATTGCCCATACGGTAGCTGCCCTTCCAGCCCGAGCAATGGACCGGGTGAGCGGAATTCGTTTAGGGCAAACCGCGACACAATTCTGCGCATTACCACACATCTGAATACCACCCCGACCCGTAAGGGCTTGCATCCGCTCATCTGCATTCATGCTGCCCGTAGGATGACCATTGAAAAGCACAGCTTGACTGATTGCATGTGGTCCAAGGAATTGCTGGCTATATGCTGTTTGCTTCCGTATATCAAAGTCGTCGTCGGTTTCTCCTTCACGCTGAACAGATTCAATCTTGTTGAATTGGGGGCAGGCTTCCATGCAACATCCACAACTGATGCAAGTCGTCAGCGGATACGCATCTTCTTGTTCTTCTGGAGAAATCCGTGGTCCTGGGCCATGATCATATGAATCGTCTACCGGCACCCACGCCTTCACTCGCTCGAGTGAATTAAAAATCCTGCCTCGGTCAACACTGAGGTCGCGGACGACTGGAAATTTCGTGAGTGGCCTGAGCTCAATTTCGCCAGGAGTCTCCTCGAACAGATTATCGACAAGCGATGAGCAGGCCATTCGGGCACGGCCATTAATCAGCATTGCACAAGATCCACAAACTTCTTCAAGACACGAACAGTCCCAGGCGACTGGCGGTACTTTTCGCCCATCCTGAGATTTTGCAATGGCAGCGATTCGCTGGAGCACACTAATGACGTTCATGTTTGGTTCGTAGGGAATTGCAAATTGCTGCCAATAACTCTCCTCACTTGGTGCATCTTGTCGTAAAACACGCACACGAATCTCCTGTGGAGCCACCTTTTCCTCAGGCTCGACTTCAGGGCTCGTTGATGTAGATGCTGATATCATGGTCACTCCCAATTATCAATGGATACAAAGAGTATCTTGAAAATACCGTACGGTCACCCGACTGTCGCGGGCTCAACTGCCTTCTCTGATCGTTCCTTCCAAACCTGCTCGATGACCTCACCGCCCACAAGCCCATAGAGACGGGGCCGTGGTGGAATGAGCGTTGTATCAATATCTTCATATGTGATGACCGGGTGCCCATCATCACCATGGACACCAATCGTCGACTTGAGCCACTTTCGAGTGTTTTCCTCGAATCGATCGCACCAACGCTCTGCCTCCGCTTTTTGCTCCGCTGGCTCAGTTGCCGCAATGCCTGGCATTGAAAAGTCTGGTTTATAGTGAGCCCCGCGACATTCATCACGAAGTAAGGCTCCCTTCACAATGAGTTTCGCAAGCGGGAACATATCACCAACCGATTTGGTGAATATAACATTTTGATTTGTCCAGTTTCCAGTATCTGACAGACTGCACTGCTCCCAGACTTTTTCTAGTTGACATATGTCGTCATACGCCTCGGACAACTGGTCATTCCGCCTTACAACGGTCGCCGTTCGAGTCATAATATCACCAAGTTGTTGATGAATATCATACGGATTCGATTCACCCGCCGGACGAGACAGAATTGCCTGGTGACGCTCTTCCTGCCTTTTTACCGCCGCAACAAAATCAGGGCTTGTTTCATCGCGGGCATTTTTCTTTGCACCAGCAATGACACCCGAGGCACAGAATAGACCGCTGAAAATACACGACAGCAACGAGTTCGCACCAAGTCGATTCGCACCGTGGTATTGATAATCACATTCTCCAATGGCGTACAGACCTGGAATATTCGTTTGCTGATTACGAGGTGACCCTTCTAACAGACCCCCAGTTTCACTTTTCTCATAATCTACCCAGAGCCCACCCATCGAATAGTGAACCGCGGGGAAAATTTTCATTGGGGCTTCACGAGGATCGACACCCTGGAATTTTTCATAAATTTCAAGAATACCGCCTAACTTCCGATCGAGTGTTTCCCTTGGAATATGCGTAAGGTCGAGGTACACACAAAGGCGATCTTTGTCTACAGACAGACCATCAGTCGTACAGATATCAAAAATTTCACGCGTTGCGATATCACGGGGAACAAGGTTCCCATACTCAGGATATCGTTCTTCGAGAAAATAATATCGTTCAGCTACCGGGATTTCCTTCGGGTCGCGAGCATCTTGAGCTTTGCGTGGAACCCAGACGCGACCACCTTCGCCTCGAGCACTTTCGCTCATAAGCCGAAGTTTGTCGGCTCCTGGAACCGCTGTTGGGTGAACTTGTATAAACTCTGCATTCCCGTATTTCACTCCTGCCTTGTAAGCACGGCTCACAGCACTTCCTGTGCAGATCATTGACATGGTTGATCGGCCGTAAAGAAGTCCACAGCCGCCCGATGCAAGAATAACGGCGTCGGCCGAAAATGCCTTGAACTTCATGGTTACCATATCCTGGCACACCGCACCGATGCACCGTCCGTCATCATCCATAACCGGTTCTAAGAAGTCCCAGAACTCCCACTTCTTCACCCGGCCTTCGGCTTCCCAACGACGTACTTGCTCATCAAGTGAATAAAGAAGTTGCTGCCCTGTTGTTGCACCTGCAAAAGAAGTTCGCTTGTACAGCGTGCCACCAAAACGACGCTGATCTCGAAAGCCCTCTGGCGTCCTATTAAAAGGCACGCCCAGGCGATCCATCAGATCAATAATGCGAGGCGCCCAATCTGCCATTTCTTTCACAGGAGGCTGGTGTTGCAGAAAATCACCACCGTACACCGTGTCATCGAGGTGTTTGTACTCATTGTCACCTTGTTGCCTGGTGACCGCATTCACACTGTTAATTCCACCTTGGGCGCAGACACTGTGTGATCTTTTCACCGGAACAAGACTCACAAGGTCAACATGTACGCCAAGTTCAGCTAGACGCATTGTTGCAGAAAGGCCTGCTAAGCCACCGCCGATAACAAGGACTCGTGATTGTGTCATGAATTCATCCTTTTTGAACTTTGCTATTCTTTGTTCTTAGACGATATGCCTTGTTCATCTGTCGCACCAGACGACACTCGGCTCACACTCACAGCGTGAGTGGATTGCTGTGCACTCTCCGCTGAGATACCACCCTCTAAAAGCTGTCTCGCTTTATACATTCGCGTTTCAACTTCCTTCGCTTTCTCAACATCAATGGACCGCATGCCACCAAGTGCACCAAGGCCAGCGGCACCAAGACCAACACCAACAATAATACTTAGCCAATTCGCTCGCTGCATTGCAGCCGGGCTTGTCCAAAGACCCCACGTAATACCAATGCTCCATAGGCCATTTGAAAAGTGATAGACCGTTGCGATGATCCCTGTTGCATAAAGCAGCGTAATGGCAACTGGTTTCAAAGCGACTGCAGCAGAACTCGCTGCGTGATGAGGATCAAACTGCCCCCCACCAAGTGGTGCGCCCATCCAATGAAGCTGGGTGATGTGCCAAAAAATAAAAACAAATGCAATCATTGCACTTGCTCGTTGCAGGGTATAGCGAACATTTCCCATGTACGAATAGGATCCAACGTTTGGAACCCCTGTCGCAATTATGACAAACCCCATTACTGCATGGAATAACATTGGCAAGAAGATGAACAGCCATTCAATCGCTGGCAGTAATGGTCCAAGAGAATGAATCAGATCAACCCGTGCCTGGAACGATGCTGCACCAGCTAACACTGATGAATTCGTGAGCAGGTGAACAACCAGAAAGGCTCCGACGGGAATAAGCCCTGCCAGCGAAAAGAGCCGGTACAGTAAAAACTGGTGACGACCAAAGAATGAGTCATCTGGAAGGGAAGTTGTGGACACGGTACTCCTCATCAAACATTTGGCATCCCTGCTACGTTCGAGTAAGCAGATAGATGAATTCCACGACACCAGGCATCAAACGTTGGAAGGATGTCTATTTATGCCACGGATGAATGATTTTCGGACTAACCAGCGGTAGTACCAGGAAATCGTAATTTCGCCCGCGTTTCCTATACTTCAGTATAGGTCTCGTACCTCTCAGGGCAACGCCCAGCCAGAGTTTGGCGAGACTCGTGGCTTGGATTTATACTTCTGAGAATAAAGAAATCACATTTCACTGGAGATCACAGGGTGTCCAAGCCCAAAATAATTGTCGCAGGCATCCCCGGTGATAGGCCCTCCGCGCGAGAATTCATTGAGACGACCGGACTTTTCAATCCCGAAGAGTGTGACTTTGTGTCAGTCAATACATCGGCAGACCTGGTGGCAATGGTCGCAAGCCAGCCAGTGACGGCTGTGCTGCTTGCTGGCCAAATTACAACCAAACCAGAAACAGTTGCAGCCTTACTCATGGGGCCAACTATTCTTGAACATTTTCCTGATGGTGTTGCACTTCTCGACTCTAGTGGCGGGGTGCTATGGGCAAACGATATCCTGGAATCTCTTTTTAGTAGCCGAGGAGGCCCCTCGGCGAATTTCCTCACTGCCCTTGGAACACCAAGCTGGGCACATCCCTCGGGTGACCGCTCTCTTCCAAGCACGTGGCTTGATAATGAGGCATCGGCAGGCAGCGGCGGCCTTGTTCTACGTATGCCTGATGATCGCTTTCTTCATCTTCAATCTTCACCACTGTTCTGTGTGACGCCTCCTGGGCTTCAAGACATTGGTGAGAAACAACGAAACTCTCCTGAAGGATCCGTAGTCGTTGTGCGAGATGTGACGCGAACCATGCTCGAGCAACAAAAGCGAGCAGCAATTCATCAAGCAGGGCAGACGTTAGCTGATCTCACTCCAACCGAGCTGGCTGATATGACGGTTCAAGAACGGATAGAACTGCTCAAAAGTAATATCATTCACTATTCGAAAGATCTGCTCAAATTTGATGTCTTAGAGATCCGCCTTCTCGACAAGCAGACAAGCCGCCTTGAGCCACTCCTTGCAGAAGGCATGCAACCGGAAGCAGAGTCTCGTGTTCTCTTCGCCCGTGAGGAGAACAATGGCGTGACCGGCTATGTAGCCGCAACCGGCAGAAGTTATTTCTGTGACAACACAATCGAAGACATCCGATTTCTCGAAGGCTGCAAGGGTGCCAAAAGTTCAATTACTGTTCCACTGCTGATGCATACCGAAGTCATTGGAACATTTAACGTCGAAAGCCCGGAGCCCGGTAGTTTCACTGATACAGATCTTCAATTCCTTCAGATCTTTGCACAGGACGTGGCTGCATCACTTAATACACTCGAATTACTCGTAGCTGAAAAAGCCAGCACTGCAGCCGAGAGTGTCGAAGCCATTCATGGAGCTGTTGCCTTACCTGTTGACCAACTACTCAACGACACAGTCAACGTCATGGAGCGATACATTGGCCATGACCCTGACGTTGTTGAACGACTGCAACGGATTCTAAAAAATGCCCGTGACATAAAACTTGTGATTCAACGCGTAGGTGAAAAAATGACACCAAGTTACGCACAGTCACAAGGCAGAGTGACGGGACAAAAAGCAGCTCTTAAAGATCGATCCGTTCTTGTTGTTGATGCAGATGACGAAGTACGAGCAGCTGCACATAGCCTGCTTGAACGCCAAGGATGTGTTGTGGAAACAGCTCGTGATGGAAATGAAGCAATTTCAATGGTGAAAGCAGTAAAGGAGACAACCTACGATGCAATCATCGCTGACATTCGTTTGCCTGACATGAGCGGTTATGAACTTCTCGTAAAACTACAAGATGTCATTGGACCAGTGCCGCTCATTCTCATGACTGGCTTTGGGTATGACCCAGGACACTCAATTGTCAAAGCACGACAAGCAGGAGTGGAGCTCGTTCTCTTCAAGCCATTTCGGCTCGATCAACTTCTTGAAACCGTTGAACGATGCGTCCTGAATCGACCTGCGACGTGCTGACTCTACAGCCGCCAGCTTCTCATTTGTGCAGGGCGGAAGGTTGACATGAGGGCTAATACCCCCCGATCTGTCGTCGAAATTTGGCTGTTTTGTGAAGGCAGGAAGACCGGGCAAGGGTGTTCC
Organism: Planctomycetota bacterium; assembly: GCA_014238855.1. Taxonomy (GTDB): domain Bacteria; phylum Planctomycetota; class Planctomycetia; order Pirellulales; family UBA1268; genus UBA1268. Next base: position 2,704 of record JABAAH010000023.1, on the reverse strand, counting down.
ACCTCTCCTTCTTTACTTGGGCTTGACCCCAATTCACGGTCGCAGCTAATTCTCTCCCTTCAAACCGGTTGAACACGACTTCACAGGATTCATGGCATGGCCTTGGCATGCGGTTCCGAGAGAAAGTTTACTTTCACTCTGATAACGCCGAAACAAAACTTTGCTGCAGTATTCATCATGGCATTTGCTTCGACGACGCCAATGCTTGCAGCCGATGCACAGCCTGAGAAAACTGTTGAAAAGACTGCGTCAACCAAGGTTCTACCGACACCTGAGTCTTTGCCGATTGATGTCATTGCTGCAAAGCTCTCAGCACAGGTTGCAGCGCAACAGCTTGAAGCAAAACGATTAGCTGAGAAAAATCCTCTTGAAGCAATCGAACTTCTCGACAGAACTGCTGAGGCCGTTGCGGCAGAGACTGCCCTACCCGACGCCACACGAAAACTGCTTGGTCGACGCGTACAACGAACACGTTCAGAGATCGAAGAAATTTCGGGCAAGCGTCGAAATGAACTTGAGCTCGATCGCCAGAACGCCGTGATTGAGCTGAAGATTGATAAAGAGCGTGGTCGTAAGATCGAAGTTGACCAACGGCTCGCAGCACTTGTCGAGGAATACAATTCGCTCATTGATGAGCAACGATTCGCTGAAGCCGAAGTCATTGCTAAAAAGGCTGCACAACTATCGCCTGATAGTGTTGTTGCACGTCAACTGCTGAGCCAAAGCCGAGTGATCCGACGACTCGACACACAAAAAATGCTCGCTGGCAGTAAAGGAGACGCTCTGCTCGATGTCATAGAAGATGTTGAAGCATCGAGCATGCCGTTTGTGGGTCCAATTGAATTTCCAGAAACGCATGACTGGGAAGACCTCACCAAAAGCAGAGCTCGCCTCGCAGCAGAAGGCCGTTCGCAGATGTCTCCTGCTGAAATGAAAATTAAATCCAATCTTTCCAATCAGATCGAGGCAAGGTATCGCAACCAACCTCTCGCAGAGGTTCTTGACGATCTTGCAAAGCAGGCCAAAGTACCTATTCACGTCGACCTCATTGGTCTCGAAAGTGAATCTGTTAGCACCGATACACCAGTCACAATTTCACTCGATCAGACAATCTCTCTGAAAAGCGCACTCAAACTTTTACTGGAACCGCTTCACCTCGATTACGTCATTCGTGACGAAGTCTTAAAGATAACAAGTCCACAGCTTGTTCAGGGTGAGGTCTACAGTGTGTCGTATCCGGTTGCTGACTTGGTCATTCCGATTCCAAATTTCTCATCCGATAACCTCGGGATCACTGGTGCTCTCGAGGCTGGCTATCAGAGAATGGCACCAACACAAGCGAAGGTAGAAGTTGGCCCAACTCCAGCTGGTATTACAAATGGAATGGGCAGCTCAAATCCGAATGTTCTTGGTCAACTCCAAGGTGGCTCTGTTGGTGGTGGATCATCAGCAGTACCTTCACTTGCTGGCACCGGTGGCGGTCAGGCTGATTTTCAGTCGCTCATTGAGTTGCTCACACAAACGGTAGCTCCTACAACCTGGAACACTGTTGGTGGACCTGGTGCCGTAATGCCATTTCAGACAAATCTCAGTCTTGTTGTTAGTCAGACGCAAGAAGTTCATGAAGAAATCGCTGATCTTCTTGATCAGCTTCGTCGACTCCAGGACTTACAAGTCACAATTGAAGTGCGATTTATCACCCTGGACGATGCCTTTGCCGAACGTATTGGCGTAGACTTTGACTTCAATATTCAAACGGGCATCAACCAGCCACTCAACATGACTGCTGTGCCTACAGCAAGTGGATCAGCAAGTCCTTTTTCACGAGGCCTTACGGCAGCGCCTGGTGGGCCAAGTCAGCTTGTTGGGCTTGATGCATTCGGACAGCCTGGGGTTTCTACCTTTAGTGGGACTCAGGGTGGTCAGCAAGGTGGTCAAGTCGGCCAACAAAGCGGGTCGAGCTTTTTCTCACTTCCTTTTCGACAAAACAGCTTTGGTCCTGGTACGTATCCGTCGTTCCCAGGTCTTCCGGACGTAACGTCATCGGCAGCAAACTTTGGATTTGCAATTCTTTCAGACATCGAAGCCTACTTCCTGATTCAGGCTGCTCAGGGCAACACCCGTGGCAACATCATGCAGGCACCAAAGGTAACACTGTTTAACGGCCAGAATGCGTATGTTTCTGATACGACACAGCGACCATTTGTCACGAGTGTAGTCCCAGTTGTCGGTGACTTTGCCGCAGCTCAACAGCCAGTGATTACAGTGTTGTCGGAAGGAACAAGCGTGAATGTACAAGCTGTTGTTTCCAGTGATCGTCGCTTTGTACGCCTTACACTCGTACCATTTTTCTCTGAGATTGGTCAGGTTGATGAGTTCCAGTTTGAGGGCGAGCGTTCAACAAGTGCAAAGAGCAGCGACGAACAACAAGGTACGCAAGCTGATACTGGCGGCATGCTTCCATTCCAGCCTGGCCTCTCGTTCCAGACACAGGGCAGTTCTGAAACAGCATTTACTTCCAACGGCACAACCATCCAGCAGCCTGAATTCCGCTTTACAACAGTCACAACGACGGTCAGTGTGCCTGACGGTGGCACGGTTCTGATGGGCGGTATTAAACGCATGCAAGAGGGCCGAAATGAATACGGGGTTCCAGTGCTCTCAAAAATCCCGTACATCAATCGACTCTTCAAAAACGTTGGAG
>JABAAH010000022.1 GCA_014238855.1 Planctomycetota bacterium | reverse complement strand
TCGTAGAAGGGCTCTCAGCCCGTGACGAAAGGCGAGCAGTCGATCCTGGTCCGGATGGCTTCGCGCAACTCACTGGGAGAACGATGTGTGATCGAATTGTGGTCTTTGATGCACCCCTTCGTCTCATTGGCAGGATGGTGGACATCGATATCACATCCGCCGGTTCTTGGAGTCTTGCTGGAGATGTAGCTGACGGTTTAGCTGATGCTGTGCCTCTTGATTATTTAGAAAAACAAAACCCTGCTGTGCATCAGATTCAGGTGCCTATACAGTCGGTCAGCAGAGATGCTCAAAGATAATCACGGCTCACGTAATTTCGGGATATGTTTGCATGAAGTTTCCATGTCCTCGTGCAAATACCAGATCGAATGAAACCTAGAAACGTTACACTCCTTCTTAAAGATCGATCTGTTTTAGATTCCTGGGCACGAAGTGCAGGAATAAATGACAGTGAAAATGCACAACGGATTTTTAAGAGATTAGCAGAGCAAGGCGTGAGTCTTGATGTGCTTGGGAATCTCGTTAAGGCTCTAGGACAACTTCTTCCACTATATGGCGATGCTGATCGACTACTTGTAGCGCTGGGTCGATTTCTTCAAGCCGTCCCTATCTTACCTGCAGCAGTCTCAATATTTGAACAAGACCCAGAGTCTCTTGAGCAGCTCTTGGCGATTCTTGCAACGAGCCCATTTCTTGGCGAGATTGTCATTGCCGAACCTGATGTTTGGGAAGCTATTCGAAGAGGTGGTGGCAGGCCAGAAAAGCGGGAGTCCCTGCGAGATGTTTTACGGTCCGATGTTGGCAATTCGTTAGATTCCTCTTTTGTAATGCACAAACTACGGCGTTTTAAACGTCGAGAAATCCTTCGTGTTGCTTTTGGTGATATTGTCAAACGGCAACGACTTGAAATCGTGGTAGATCAAATTTCAGCGATTGCTGAGTGTGTTATTGATGAAGCTCTACGTGTAGTATTTCTGCAGCAGCAACAACGTCGTGGAACTCCACTTACAACTGATGGTCGCCCCGCAACAATTGCGGTATTAGCTCTCGGAAAACTTGGTGGGAATGAGCTTAACTATTCAAGTGACGTTGATCTTATTTTTTGTTATTCCGAAGATGGTGAAGTCGCGGGGTCAAAAACATTTACAACCGGTGAGTTTTTCACGCGAGTAGTTCAGGAAGTAACTCGCATGCTCACTGATCAAACTGAATTGGGGGCAGCATATCGAGTAGACTTAAGACTCAGACCGCATGGTAGACAGGGTCCACTCGTTCTGCCGCGTGCAGCTTTCCAGAGCTATTATGATAGGCAAGGGAGAACATGGGAGCGGCAGGCTTGGGTAAAAGCTCGGTGCATCGCTGGCGACAGGCAATTAGGAGAGAAATTGCTCACCGAACTGCATTCTTGGATTTATAGTCGGTGGCTTACGCGGACTGAGATCAGTGGAATACGGGGTCTCAAGCGGCAGATGGAACAAAGATCAATTCGTGAAGGAATTGATTCTGCTGATCTTAAAACAGGTCGCGGTGGGATACGTGACATCGAGTTTACTATTCAATTCCTGCAATTACTCAATGGAGGCGACGAGCCAGAAGTACGAGTCGGTAATACTATCGAGGCAATTCAACGCTTGGCGGCGCACGGTAGTCTCAATGATCAGGAAAGAGAGATTCTTGAGCGAAACTATCGGCTCTTGAGAACCGTAGAGCATCGACTTCAGATTCTTTATGATAGGCAAACTCATCGGTTGCCAGACAATGACCATGATTTTGCTCGTCTCGCGAGTCGTCTTAGATATGGAAGTCATCCGAACGCGCACAATGAACTTCGTAGAGATCTTGGAGAAGCGACGCGACTAAATAGAAAAATTCTAGACCATCTTCTTCACGATGCTTTTCCAGGTGAGTCAACGCCAGCAGTAGAAGTCGACCTTATTCTTGATCCTGAGCCGCCGAAAGAACTTATCGATAACGTATTGAGTCTTCGTGGCTTCCGAGACATTCCTCAGGCATACCGGATGGTAACATCCCTGAGTGAAGAGTCATCGCGTTTTCTATCAAGTCGCCGATGTCGACACTTTTTTGCTGCGATAGTGTCAAGATTACTTGATGGTATCAGCGGGACACCGGATCCAGATGCAACACTGACTACACTTGTTTCAGTCAGTGAGTCACTTGGTGGCAAGGGTATGCTCTGGGAACTTTTAAGTGAGTCACCAGGTGCTCTAGACCTCACGATACGTTTTTGTTCCGCTGCGCCTTTTCTTGCCGAGCTTCTTATAAAAAACCCAGGAATGATTGATGAATTACAGGACAGTCTCCTTGGTGGCGAAATACCAGAATTGAAAAATTTAGATGGTGAATTATGGGAACTTTGTGGCCGGCATACTGCAGATGTTCTACCGAGCCTGATTGCATTTAAAGTTTCAAAACAGTTGCGTATCGGAATCAACGATCTTTTGGAGCAGCAATCGCCACATGTGATTGCCGAATCACTATCGGATCTCGCGGAATCGCTCATGCAATTTGTTGCCCATAACCAAAGTCAGGTAATGCCTCAGGCAATGCGATCAGTTCCGAAGGAAGGTAATCCAATTGATACCGTCGGATTTGTAGTGCTGGCGATGGGTAAGTTTGGTGGGCGTGAAATGAATTATGCCAGCGATGTTGATGTTATTTTTCTTTACGATGAAGAAGTTGCACGAAGTTGTTTTGGTGGATTCTCTGAGTCCGAACGAGGACTTTTATTTGGTGATGTTGCCCATAGAGTGTTACAGATTTTCAACCGCTTTACTCCCCAAGGTCGTCTCTATGAAGTCGATTCAAGGCTTCGCCCAGGTGGGCGAAGTGGTCCAATTGTTAGTTCTCTGGAGTCTTTCAACCGATATTTTTCCTTAGAAGGGCCTGCGGTTGTCTGGGAGCGACAGGCGCTTGTGAAGGCTCGTGTTGTCGCGGGTGGAAAAGCCGCCACCGAGCGGGTGAAGTCTCTCATCAAGCGTGCAGTTTATGAGCACAATTGGAAACAGGAGGACATACGTGAGATTTCTTCGATGAGGCTGCGAATGGAAGAGACTGCATCGAAAAATAATTTGAAGCGGGGGCCTGGCGGAGTCGTTGACATTGAATTTCTGGTTCAAATGCTTCAGTTAATATACGGTAGAAAATATGAGCATCTACAGACACCGAGTACACTGCTCGCTCTCGAGGCGCTCGCTGATGTCGGTATCATAGGAAACGATACTGCGACAGCGTTACGAGATGCATACGGCTTATTACGAAAGATTGAGGGGCGATTGAGGCTACTGGATGTGCGTCTTGGGCATACCTTTCCTGAAGGACATCGCGAACGCAATCAGTTGGCGAATTTGCTAGATCGTCAGGATGGCCAGGCACTTGCCGATGAGGTATTTCAGACTACACGTATGGTGCGTCATGTCTTTCAGGACATCTTTAGCCGAGCCGAGTCCCATCTGGCTGAAAAATGACATGGATTAATGGTTTGTAAGAAGCTCAATTGCGATGAAGCCAGCGAATACCAGAAGGCTGAAAAGTATGGTTATTACCTCGAGGTATTTGTCGAGAATATCTCGTGCTTGTTTTCCGAATATTCTCATAACCGTAGCGACTAAAAAGAAGCGTGCTCCTCGTCCAATTGCTGAGGCAAGTATGAGGGTGGTCAGCGGTACTGAGCATACGCCAGCTGCAATTGTAAATATCTTGAACGGTATTGGTGTGAATGCTGACAATATAAGCCAGAGAAATGCATTTTGCTGATAGAGGGTTTCCACATACTCAAACTTCTGTGCGGTGAATCCAGGGATGTTGCTATAAAAAAATGTATCAACGAATTGCCACAATCCCCAGCCAATCGCCCAGCCCACGATGGCTCCTAGGACACTTGCTATCACTGAGATGGTCGCAAAACGATAACTCTTGCGAGGCTCCCCAACGGAAAGAGCAATTTGAAGAACATCTGGTGGAATAGGAAAAAAAGAACTCTCCGCAAATGATATTCCAGCCAAGGCTATCAATCCGTGCGGTGAGTCAGCCCACGAAAGCACCCAGTTGTAAATACGTCTCAGTAGGCCTCGAGGCTTAGCAGGGATATCCTCAGGCTTACGTAGATTAAGAGTCTCTTCAGGCAGTGGTGGTGTGGGCATGCTTTTTTCCTCAAGTCAGAAAAGCATAGCAGTTCCTCAACCGTCGAGTCAGGTCGTTTCTTGCTGAGTTGAAAGCCATGAGCACAGGATTTCATGAGCTGGCGTCACTATCAGATAGACAAGAAGTGAGAGAAGAGCCAAGTCACGAAGGTGTAGCCCACTTGAAAGGCTCCACCAACCAAGCAACAGCAGGATCCATGTAGGGATAAGTAACGGCAGAGCTGCTTTGTGTACAGCAAAAACTAGCCTCATTGGATGGGCTGCAGTTGTGGGTGGGATGAAGTGGTTCGCAAGTAATGGCATCTGTTTCCAACTGTGAAAAACAAGGAAGTAGATTCCAATGCCAAAGAGCGGAGACGCCACAAATTCAAGGATACCAATGAGACTATATTGAAAAAAATCATTCATCGATTGCCGGATCTGTTTTTTCTCCTTGGGCTGTTTGTATGGAAAAGAATGAAGAAAAATTATGAGCCAAGAACATAATGCAAAAGACAGGAGTACCAATCCCGTCAGCAGAACCTGTGTTGGTGAAAATAATTGGCTGTCGAGCAAGGGTAATCCAAATACGGCCCGAGCCGGCCGAGTCAGGTCGATGAGTTCCGTAGAGACTGATGCTGTAGCATTCGGCCAGGCCGCAAGTGGCATGCCCACAACGATGCCCCCTTTGGCACAACTAGCTACAAGGCGTTTGTAGAGACCAATGGATACGTTACCGCTTGATGTTTCAGTATTCCCGAAATGCCAGAGGCTGAGAATGATAAATCCAACAAGGCTCATTCCAGGAGCGACGACGTAGGTGATTGATATAATGCCCATGCACAAGAGATAGAAGAAAAAAGCCGTTAATGCTTCAGCTCTCTTTTTTTTTGACTGAAGCACAGCAAGGTCGGCTGCACCATGAGGCATGCCTACAAAAAAAAGCGCAACGAGCCACGGTATGACTTCAATACTTTTAGGGGTATCTTGTGCCCAGTACAAAGAGCCAGCGATTGCAGTGCTGATGAGAACTAAAGGCAACCACGAAAACCACAATGTTTTTTGTGACATCAACGAAGTAAGCTCACGAAAAGTACTTGGAAACAACACCTTTGGTGAAGTTGGTTGATCTGTTGCGAGCATTTCAACGTTTCCATGAGACGCAGTCATTTGGGATGGCGGTGATCACTGATCACCGCCATCCCGTGTGACAATGACTAAGCTGTTTGCTTGGTCGAATGACTCAGGGCTTCAATGCCCCAATAGGCTGCAAGCCCAAAACCAACTTTGTTGATCACGTCAGCGACGTTGTAGAAGACTTCACGAACTTCACCATAGCCACTTAATGCCATGAGGAATCCGATTGGGTAAATCGCCCAACCAATCAGGATAAATAGTCGCATGGTATTCAGTGATTTAGCAATCGGTGCTGGTGCTGCATTGATAGCAGAGCCGAGACCTGTGTAGAGAATTGCCACAATCAACAATTCAAGCACACATGCTACGATAAAGAATCCCCACCATTCTTGTGATCCTATTGGCGAAGTCTCTGCGATAAAAGCACAAACAATCATGCCAATATCGAGGGTAACGAGTTGCACAAAAAACTTTGTTCCCTTTTCTCCCATTCGAAGAAGAAGTGGAAACTTGATGAGCATCAACGGTGTTGTGAAGAGCCAGTCAATGTATCGAAGAGCGGTTGGAAATTGTCCACCCGACTCTTGGTAGACATGTGTCATCTTAAAATAATGGAAACATGCAATACCACACACGAGCCCTGCGCAGACCATTGTGCTTCTGTACGCCGCATCAACATTATTTCGCATAAGGAGGAAATATGCTGCCCCTGCACCCATTGCAACGGTGCCTGCGAAAAACAGGTAGAGAGTGACTGACTGTAACGGTGTATTTTGGGTCCAGTCGGAAGAAAGTGCTGCCAACGTTCCGACAGCATCAGCCAATAGAGGAAACATCTAAAACTCCTTGTAAATTGCGTTTGAGAGGCCTGCTGAACACTAGCAATGCCCCTCTAAGTTACGGTACCAATCCAAACGATTTTTATCATAACTTACATATAAAAAATAATAGCGTCTGAAAAAAATCTGACACCCCAGCCAATCGACTCGTTTCAGGCGACGTAAATACTTCATTCCACTGGTTTTTTTAGGTGTAAAGCCTGCTTTGAGAGATTGAGACCTACGTTTGCAGACCACGCACCAAGCAGCCTACGAAAGATGGGGCCGGGGGCGTTCTGGCCGCCGATTAACTCCCCGTCGAGCTTGGTTACAGCGAGGATACACCAGGGCGTACTTGTCAAGAAAACTTCATCAGCTGATAGTACATTTTCTCGAGTAAACGAATGTGTTTCCCATTGAAGTCCAGCATTTTTTGACAAGCTTTTCAGGTACTCCATGCTGATTCCAGGCAGGGCGTCTTCTTGTGGGGGAGTGACTATAGTTCTCCCATGCAAGGTAGCGATATTGGCAGTAGATGTTTCACTAATACGTCCATCTGCATGAGCCAAGAGAGGCCTAGATCCTTTTTCATAAGCAAAAGCTTCTTGTTCGGCAAGAAAGTAGTGTAATCGACTACGTACCTTTGCAGTAATTGACCAGCATTCTTTTGGGACTTGCCGAACGGTAACACAGCGAAGACTTGTGCCAGATTCATAAGCATCCGCCCATAAGTTAAACGCGAGTGGAAATGTGTGGATAGTTACCGATGGTTTTCCAGGCAGCCCACTATTCTGAGAGGCTAGGAGACCGGGTGTTATGAAGATAATGACACCAAGGTCATTGTCGGAGGATTTTCCACCCTTAGTGAGTAGCTGGTGATTATGTTTGGCGACATGATCAGCCGCTGAAAATATTGTCGTTATTGTTTCGTACGGGGTTATGCCCACGTCGCGAAGTGAGTTTGATAATCTTTCAGCATGGGCATCAGCACAAAAAAGTTTACCTTGAATTGTCCGCAGTTGTTCAGTGACCGTAGCACCGAGTACAAAGCCGGCATCGCTTGGCGAAATAGAGAGTTGACTGCGAGGTAGAAAATTACCGTCTTGCCATGCTATGTCAGAGGAGCTTACCTGCCGATTCATGAGTTACTCAACAGCCAGCAGTGCTTTTTATTTGTGAAGTTTTCATTGACGCATGGAAATCTTCATTTGTGAGCAAGTTAAAGTGGAGGATAGGGGGCTCGAACCCCTGACCTTCTGGCTGCCAGCCAGACGCTCTCCCAACTGAGCTAATCCCCCTCGAAAGGTATTCGCTCACAAAATTCCACTCAAAAACGAGCGGGTTCAGACCTCTGAACTCTTAAAATCTAGCCCCCGGTTCTATCAGTGTCAACGTGATAGTTAGAGTGCGGGGTGAAAGTGTTTCATGAAAAATATGTCCAGCTCTGGTGCGAGGGGTGGGAGTGAAGCAGACTAGATGCGTTGGTTCTACGCACATAGCTTCAAAGCCGGACGTACCTCATGTTTCCATCGCAACCCAAACCTTTTAAAAGTCATTGTTGGGGAGAAATATCGCGAGCCTTAGCAACTCTTGTTCTGGTCATTTATTTCATTGGTCTTGGTCTCTCTGTTGCGTGTAATACCGAAAGCGGTTCCTCTTTGCTGCTTGGTGTAGTGAAGGAGAAACTTTTTTCATTCTGGAAGGTCTCGCCATGGCTTGATCTTGGATTTGATCATTTTTTTACGTATGGACAACAAACGGATGCGACACACTATCTTGAATTACGGAGGCATGGTGACGCTGGTTGGATCACAATGTCTCGACCAAGTGTGCGTACCGGTGAATCAATTCGTTGGCAGCGATTACTTCATTCAGCTATTGCCAGTGAAGAGGATCTCACGAGAGAGGGGATTTTGCCGGCAGGGTTTTCAGAGGCAGCTTTTACAGTTTGTGAAAGTGATGATATTGATCTGCGAATTCTTGTTCTGCCCCGTCCCGAAAGACAGGCGCCGATAAACGCCCCGGCACCTATTGTGCTTTATCAGGCTCGAATACGTAGAATAGACGATAACGACATTCAGCTCATAAAAAGTGAGTCTCGTCGGGAAATGGCACCAGTTGTCTCGCAAGAAGGTGGTGCAGAATGAGCGAATCAGATATTCGTTCGGTTGATCAGAGTTTAGGTGCTACGATTGGCCGGGCATGGGAAGGTTATTGGTTTCAACCCGCGGCTGGAAAGTCACTTGCAGTTGTACGAATTGTGACAGGTGTGCTCGGGTTGCTTTTGTGTGCGAGCTACGCAATTGATCTTCTCGACTGGTTCGGCCCTTTGGGGTGGTTGCCTGTTGATTCTGTGACCCCTTGGCGATCACCCTTTGCTTTTTCAATATTTGATGTGTGTGCGACAAACGCTGCTGTCACAGGCACTTTTTATGGTCTTGTCTTTCTTTTCATTCTACTCACTATTGGCTTTGTAACCCCGGTCACATCGCTTCTTGCTGCTCTCGGTTGGGCGTCACTTCTTCATCGAGGTCCGATGTTAGCCGGTCCTGCAGATGATGGCGTGGCTGTGCTTCTATGGTGCCTGGTCATTGGTGCCTCGGGAGAACACTTCTCTGTTGATGCAATGCTGCACAGGAAGTTTGGTTGGCATTTACCTCGATTTCGTGTGCGTTCGCGTATTTCGGTAGGACTCCTACAAGTGCATGCAGCGGTTATTTCTGGGGCTGCTCTTCTTTCTCAACTCAAAGGTGATGTCTGGTGGAACGGCACTGCCGTATGGTGGATAGCGACACGAAAGCCAGGCAGATTGTTTGATACCACGGATCTCCTGCTGCAGTCTGAATATGTATGCAATGCCCTCACGCATGGCATCATATTATGGGAGGCATTAGTGATCGGTGGGATTTGGTTCGCATCGACGCAGAAAGTTATTGCTCGAGCGGGTCTTGTGATCTGGCCAATTGTCGGTGTGTTGACGTCCTGTCCCTTGTGGGGCGTAGTGATGGCCGTTATGACAATTCCATTGACCCAACTTCTCGAAGAAGAACGCCTCGTTGACGATCGGGATTCGGGTAAGAGTTAAACCTATTGTATCCCTAGAAGTTGTTTAAATTGAATATCATTCAGGATTGTAACGCCAAGCTTTTCAGCCTTGGTGAGTTTGCTGCCTGCTTCATCACCGGCAACGACGTAGTCAGTTTTTTTTGAAACACTTGAAGAAAAGCGTCCGCCGGCTTTTTGAATAGCTGCCTCGGCTTCTTGTCGCGTAAAGTTTTCGAGTGTCCCTGTTACAACAAGAGTCTTTCCTGTGAGCGGGCCACTGCCCATAGCACTTGATTGTAAAGATTTCATAACGACACCGGCCGATACAAGTCCGCCAATAACGTGTTGACCATAATCGCTTGTAAACCAATCGTGCACACTTTCTGCAATGGTGTCCCCGATTTCATGAATGGCTGCAAGTTCTTCAACAGTTGTCCTGCATAACTCGTCAACTGAAGGAAAGTGCTCTGTAAGCAGAGTTGCAACACGTGGCCCAACATGACGAATACCAAGCGCATTGATTACTCTGACGAGTCCACGATCACGGCTTTTTGCAATCTCAAGAATTAATTTATCAGCTGATTTTGCACCCACTCGATCGAGTGTTTGCAACTGGGAAGATTTTAGCGAGTAAAGATCAGCGTAATCTTGTACCATTTTTGTTTCAACGAGTTGTTCAACAAGCTTGTCACCGAGTCCACCGATGTCCATGGCATTTCGAGATGCAAAGAATTTAAGTCGTTCACGTTGTTGAGCTGGGCACTGGTTATTAGGGCATCGTATGTAGACGCCATCTTCTTCCCGGTACAGTTTCGTTTCACATTCGGGGCACGTCTCTGGAAAATGCCAAACAGCAAGTTCTTTTTTCCGCAGATGCTTTTCGACACGCACAACATGAGGAATGACTTTTCCGGCTTTTTCGACCACGAGCACATCACCAATACGAATATCTTTTCGTACGATCTCGTCTGCATTATGAAGGCTTGCGCGGCTGACCGTTGTCCCGGCCAGCTGAACTGGGGCCAGATCTGCAACTGGGGTTATAGTACCACCGCGGCCAACCTGAACACGTATGTCCGAGAGTTGAGTTGTTGCCTCGAACTTTTCGAATTTCCAAGCGATTGCCCACCGAGGGCTTTTTGCTGTATTCCCGAGAATTTTTTGTTGTGAGAATCGGTCGACCTTAATAACAAACCCGTCAACTTCAAAGTCGAGCTGATGAAGTTCTTCGATGAGTAAAGTGCCGGCCTCGATTAACATGTCGATCGACTCAAATCGTTGAGTCCTCGGCGCAACAGGTAAGCCAGCTTTTTTTGCCCACGTGTAGAATTTAAATTGAGAATCAAGATGTAGTGCCTCGACATTACCAGCGCCGTGGCAGAAAAAACGTAGTGGTCGAGAGCCACATTCTCTTGAATCAAGTAAACGAATGCTTCCAGCAGTAACATTGCGGGTATTCGCAAATGGAGGCAGGCCTTGAGAAGCCTGCGACTCGTTTAATGTCACTAAGGCTGAATTTGTCATGAAAACTTCTCCCCGTACCTCAACTTCCTGCGGGGGATCCTCTAATCCAAGACGTAGTGGTATCGCACTAATAGTCTTTACATTGTGTGTAATGTCATCTCCAACAGTACCGTTTCCTCGTGTCGCACCAAGGTCGAGACGGCCGGATCTATATGTAAGCGATGCTGCAACGCCGTCTATTTTAAGTTCGAGTATCCAATGAACAGGCGCGCTGTCTCCGGCTTCTTGGAGATTTTTTACAGTTCGTTTTCCCCATGCTGCTAGATCTTGTGTGCTGTACGTATTGTCTATTGACAGCATCGGAATTCGATGTCGGACAGACGTAAGCGATCCAACTGCTTTACCTCCGACTCGCTGTGTAGGGCTGTCAGGAGCAATAAACTCGGGGTTATCAGCCTCAAGCTTCTTGAGCTCTAATATGAGACGGTCATATTCGACGTCTGAGATTTCAGGGCGTGCCTCACTGTAATAAAGGCGGTCGTGACGCCGGATTTTTGCACAGAGATTCGTGATGTGCTTGGCGGCCTGACTCTTGATCATTTCGTTTCCAACGATGAATCAGGCTTAGACGTTTCACTCAACAAGTTTTTCTGCTTGGCAGAACTTTGCTTTTTTTGTTGATTTATGTGATCAACAGTCACGGCACCAACTGTTGCAATTGCCAGAATAATTAATTGTCCAGTAAGTAGGTTTGTTCCATGACGGTCCATTAATTCTTCAAGAGGGTGTGACTTTTGTTCCAAAGTTGCCTGAGGGCGAACACCGCGGAGGACAGACAGGCAATAACTGGCTGCTGTGATCGTGAAGGTAAATCCAATGACTCCCAACACAATGTAGAACGGATTTCTGATAGGACGAGACATCCTATCAGTATAGCTGCTCAGTCAAATCGATCAGGCCGCGTTTGTGCGACGAAGTCCAGATTCAACTGCCGCGAGTACCTGTTCCACTGTTATTGCGGCCATTGACTCTGTATCCGTTTTTCGGTCTTTCCAGTGTGGCCGGACTGCGGGAGGAGGTTCAATGACTATATGTTTATTCCCATAAGGGCCGTTTCTTGCAGCCGGAACAGGACCAAATAGGCCGACGCAAGGTGTGCCTACGGCAGCTGCTAGGTGAAGCGGACCAGTATCTCCGGAAATAAACAGCCGGGCTTTCCGGCAGAGTTCACCAAGGTCTTGCAGAGTTGTAGCGGGCGCTAGTGTTGTACCTCGTCCTGCTTTTTCAACGATCTCTTTTGCGATTTTCTCCTCAGACGATCCTCCCCAGACAACTAATGATTCCACCCTGTGTTTCTGCCACACAGCTTTTGCAAAAGTTGCAAATCGATCCGGCGGCCATCGCTTTGATATCCATCCTGCGCCAGGGTTAATAATAATTGGTTGGGCTTGAAATTGAAGCTGACTGAGCCATTTTTCAATACGTTGTTGGCTTACTGGCCAGGTTGGCATGTCAAATCCAAAGGAATTTTTTTTAATTCCAAGGGGACGGAGAAGATCAAGGTTTCTTTCTACGACGTGTTCTGACCCAGAGACAATTGGGTCGGTGTAAGTAAGCCATGCACCTTCACGTGATTCTGGTTTTGCATGACCAATGCGTAATCGACTGCCTGAAAGAAACGTTACAACACTACTTTTCAATAGTCCTTGTAAATCGATTACTGCATCAGCTTGAAATCTTCTCAACTGCTGCCGAAGGTGAAGGACCTGCTTAAAAGATTTGAGCCAACCTCTTGGGAGTCGAAATAGATGATCTACGGCGTTGTGACCCGCAAGAACATCTGCTGAACGTCCCTCGACAACCCAGCTAATAGTGGAATCTGGAAATGATTGCTTGAGTGCAACAGCGGTAGGAATTCCATGGATGACGTCACCGATGGCAGATAGTTTGACAATCACTATTGAGCGAGGTGCATTCATTACTACCGACGGACAATCTAACTGGAGAGGTTTCAGCCGAGAAAGTAATCCGAAAACCCTGTGTCAGGATTCTTTCTGTGCTCCGCATATTCCATAACTTGAGAGTGTTCATGTTGAGCTGTTTCGTGACAAGTTCGTTTTCTGGTTAAAAAGCGAAACGTGGGAGGTTTAGTGAACTTTGAGACGATGGTGATAAAGGACAGCACATGTGTTTTCAGCAACGATAAGTCGGTGGCTGATTTATCAGCTAAATACTCGACTACTTTTCAAGACCTGCAAAGTCGCAGAGAAGAGACTCGGTAACGGACTGTGGGCAGCTCCATACGAGGTAAAACATGGACTCACGAATGAGGTGCTCGGCTGGATGGCCTTTTACGAAACCAGCGCCTTTCGATGCGGTGAGGGCAGCTTGAGCCGTGCGCGTCACAAGGGTATTGGCTCGTTGGCGTAGAAGATTTCGCTTTTGAGTATCAATTCCTTTCTCAGCAAATTGGAAGAGCATTGATTCAATGACAGCAACTTCTTTTTCAAGTTCTTCGAAAATTGGTTTTAGCTGACCTCTTCGGAGTGATTCTTGTTCAAGTATCGCAAGAGATGCTCGGGTGCTTCCTATGGCTAAGGCAGTTGTTCCAAGTCCTCCGGTTTGAGGACCCGATTCATGTTTTGACGCAATTTCAGCCACCGGTGAGACGTGTTCTAGTTCAATACTCGATGTTCGGCTGCCTGTCAGTGCAAGCAGTTCCATTGGTGGCCCAATTTTTACACCAGAACTATTGGTTTCAAGGACAAAAAAATGTGGAGTTGCCTGTGTCTTTTTAGAGTTTATCGATATCGCGCCCGTAACAAGGGTAGCAACGCTGTCAGCGCCAGTAACCCATGGGCATCGGCCCATCAGGGACCATTTATTATTTATCTGTGTAGCGGTAAGGACGGGACTATCAAGGTGTCGTTGGCTCGTCGTGAGTTGAGAAATACCAACAGTTGTAAACTGTTGGCCTGCAGCAAGTTCTGGAAGAAACCGTATTCGTGTTTCTTGGCTTGCGCGAGACAAAATTCGTACTGCGCTTACCCATTGCGTGAGTGCTAGTGCAGTCGTAAGGCAGTTAGATGCAACGGCGATGAGAAGCTCCATAATTGCTTTTTCAGAAGCCTCTGTTCCGCCATCATCTTTTTGAATCCAGCCCGCAAGGCCACCGTGAGCGGCAATTTTTGAAAGGGCACCGCTTTTCCAAGGGCCTACCTCTCTGGTGTAAGCACCAATGGTTTTGATTTCCTCACAAAGTTCTGCCAATGAGGAACTAGTCGGAAAAGGCGGAGGGAAGAACGTCATTATGAACTCGTTTATACACGAATTCGCTGCGGTATAGCAGTTTGATTGTACCGATTTGCTCCCACAAAGACTGCGTCAGCAGGTCTGTCATGACACGATATACTAAGAATCCCTGACTGGTGCCCTACCCATCTCCGTCCCTCACCTGGAGTTACACCATGAGTCGCAACGACACAGCCATTGGTCACAAAGCAGAAACGAATGCCTCAAGTAGGGCTCAGCAAACGCTTGCTTTAGATGAACTATCTCCTCAGTCACTTTACGCAAAATGTACAACATTGGCTCAAAATCTTTGGTGGAGTTGGCATCCGGAAGTAACGAATCTATTTCGAGATCTGGATCCAATCCGTTGGAGGCAGTTAGATCATAATCCTATTGCTCTGCTGGCAGAATTTACTCCAGAACGCCTCGAATCTCGTGCAGCTGAACTGGTGTTATACAGTCGAATTAATCAGGCACATAGGCGGCTGAAAGAATATCTCACGGCTGATTCTACCTGGAGCAATGTACACGCAGGAGTACTAGGGTCGAAGCCAGTTGTATATTTCTCAGCAGAGTTTGGTATTCATGAATCAGTGCCGATTTACTCTGGAGGACTCGGTGTTCTCGCGGGTGACCATGTAAAGAGCGCGAGTGGCCTTGGTATTCCTCTCGTTGCTGTTGGACTGTTTTACAATCAAGGTTATTTCAGGCAACAGCTGGATGTTAACGGATACCAACATGAGGAGTACTTGGATTCTCGAGTCGATCTCTTGCCCATAGAGCCTGCCACGAACGTACAGGGTCTTTCTATTACAGTTACGGTTGATACACGGTCTGGCCCAATACATGCGAAAGTTTGGCGAATGGCAGTCGGTCGTGCGAATCTTTTTCTGTTGGACTGCGATATCGATGGGAATGATCCTGAGGATCGTGAGCTAACGAGCCGACTGTATGGTGGCGATACGAGGACACGGATTCGACAGGAAATGGTCTTAGGTATCGGCGGGGTCAAGGCGATTCGGTCCCTTGGGATTGTTCCCGGCGTGTATCACCTCAATGAAGGTCACTCGGCATTCGCAACACTCGAAGCTGTACGTGGCCGCATGGAACGAGATGGATACTCATTTGATGAATCAGTGAGTCATGTGGCGAGGCAGACTGTTTTTACAACCCACACGCCTGTACCAGCTGGCCATGACCGTTTCGACAGTGGGCTGATCGAGGAGCACCTTGGCCCAACTCGAGATGTTCTCGGCATCTCGCATGACCATCTTATGTCGTTTGGACGTGTTGAAACTCACAACGAGGAGGAACCATTTTGCATGACGGTACTGGGGCTGAAGTTGTCGCGTCGTGCAAACGCGGTGAGTGCTCTCCATGGTCATGTAAGTCGACGGATGTGGTCAGAGCTTTGGCCTTCTCGGGTTGAGGAAGAAGTGCCTATTGGGCACATAACAAATGGTGTGCATGTTCAGAGTTGGCTGTCGTGGCAGATGCTACAGCTTTACAATCGCCTATTTCCATCGGGGTGGGTTGATCGTATGGGTGAACCAGACGTGTGGCAGAAAATATACGATGTTGATCCAGGAGAACTATGGGAAACCCACAACGCTCTAAAAAATCTTTTGCTCCAATTTGTTCGCCGGCGAGTAACAAGGCAATGCAACCGGCGCGAAGAAAGCAAGGATTCAGTTGAAGCAGCTCGAACAGTTCTTGATCCCAATGTGCTTACGATTGGATTCGCGAGGCGTTTTGCAACGTATAAGAGAGCAGCACTATTTCTCTCACAGATCGATCGGCTCCATGAGTTAGTCACTGACAGCAGCAGACCTATTCAGATCATCTTTGCAGGAAAAGCCCATCCGGCAGATGACCCCGGGAAAGCACTCATACAAAAGATTGCAAATCTCCGGCACGATGCAAAGGTGGCGGGAAGAATTGTCTTTATTGAAGATTACGATATCAATGTGTGCCGACATCTTATTCAGGGTGTTGATGTGTGGCTTAACAACCCGAGACGGCCATTGGAAGCCTCCGGTACAAGCGGCCAGAAAGTTGTTCTCAACGGTGGTCTGAATTGTTCAATTTTAGATGGCTGGTGGGCCGAAGCATTTGATGGACGGAATGGCTTTGCAATTGGTCGAGGAGAAACCCACGCTCAAGATGACGTCCTTGACCAGCGGGATGGAGAAGCATTGTTTGACGTCCTTGAGAACCAAGTCGTCCCGCTATTCTATGAAAGAGACGCGGACGGTCTTCCTCGCGAGTGGATCAAGATGATGATGAACTCAATTTCATCATTAGCATGGAGATTCAGTGCACACCGAATGGTCATGGACTACGCCAAGAACTGTTATGTTCCTGCGGCAGGCGGTTTGTCGTGTGACATGAATCACCGTTGAGCAGGATGAAATTTTAAGCTGCTTGAGTGCGACGTAATTCGTGGTACGGAGTAGACTTCAAGAGTACGCATCCACGAAGGACTTCTGGTTTTCCGGGACTTCCGACGGCAGCTGTTGGGCAGGCAATAATACCGCTGAGTCGGTCCCATGTTTCTCGGAGAGCGAATGGAACTGAGCACGCGCTTACATTACCTGCTCGCTCGGTCAGTCCATTAATGAGTTCCCCACCGATGCCGTACTCTTCAAGTTTCATGCCTGTGAAGCGAACAATGCCAGTACCTGCTTGGTGGGGGACAACGTAGTCGACGTCAGCACCAGAAAGATTTGAGGCTTCGAGTGCTGACGCAACGGCAGCCGACATCTGACGTGGAGCGGTCTCCGCAATTGCCATTCCGTCGAGTGTGTAAACGATACGTTTATCTGCGTGGGTAACCCCACCATTCGGTAATGGTATTGGTACATTTGTCCGCCTTTCAAAATTAAAAGCAGATTTCTCAATTTTTTCTCGCCGAGCGTCTGCGTGCACGAGTTCGAAGTGCGCTGGATATCGTCGACTTGCGAGAGGTGCAAGAAGAGTTGCTGAGGCCATGTCGCCGAAGAGTCCTGCAGTTTGGCTACAACTGTAGTCTGTGATCCGACTGATTCTACTTGCAGCCACAACTAGTAGAAACTCATTTTTTTGTAGGCCGAGGCGCGGAGCCCAACGTTTTTGAATAAGACTTAGGGATCGGCTGTAGCCACAACAAAACCAGTTAATTCCAAGGGTTCTCAGGTGTGGCACATTAAGACGCTTTGTTAACTGTCGGGCAGCATGTTGCAATCGTTCGTATCGAGCCTGGGACTGTTCAAGAAATCGATCAGCAATTACTGGTGGTAGAAAAGAGGGGGAAGCAAATAAAATTCCCCGGCAGTCGGCTAGGTTGCAGCCAGTCTCTGCCTGCAGTTTGCGAACGACCCGCACCCCCATTGTCACTTCGTCTTCTAATGAAATCGCTCGCGATTCGATGCCGGTGTGACGGCTGAATTTTCTTGGCATGGTTTCACCAAACCACGCATTGTTGAGTATCCAGTTTGGTCGATGTACCGAAATTGCTGAAATGCCAAGGGCGTTTGCGTCTTCGTGCATGTCCATCAAAATTTCTACTCTATGGTGTAACGGGACGTTGTCGGATACTGCCAATCCAGCACATCTGGTGCTAGCCGAAAAATGTCATCGATTTTTCAAAGATGACCCTTTTCATTCGCGGATCATCGAAAACACGTGCAATACTTCCCTGGGGGGTTCTCCAATACCACCTTCGGGAATACTTCGGATTCTGCTCTGACGCAAGTTTTCGAGTAAAAAATGTGTTTTTAAGCGGGGAAATTGATGGTCCGAGTTGTATTAGTAGTGTTAGTAGCCGCGGGATTCTTTGTTACTGGAGATATTCCAACTCTTATGACAGGGTGCCAATCCGGGTTTTTGGCTGTTCAAAATCGAGTGCGGAGCGTCGTCAGGTGGGAAAAGGCGGGAAAGTCATCTGGTCTCAATGGCCAAGGAGACAAGGATCCGTTCAATCATGGTCTCTCTACTCACGGCACATCTGCTGTCGTTCCACCTAGGGATCAGCTTCCAACGGATGCGACTCGGTCAGTCAATTTAAAAGAGTTGGTAGCAGGTAGCCGCCTGGTTCTCTGGTTGGTGAAAAAAAACGGCGTTCACGCAACCCAATTAGATGTGCTCAATCCGGCAACCGGGGAGGTATTACTTACCCCTACGGATAGTCCGGTTCGGCCTCCAAAGAGAGGCCGTATTAATACGACAGCTCTTCGTGAGGGTGACAAAGTCTCGTTGCAGTACAAGCAACGATCGCAGTTTGATATTGAAAGTACCGAACACTACGAAGCCTTAGGCGCAATCCTCGCTATCGAGAGGCCACGCTTGGACCAGCGGTCTTCTAGCATCGAGCACTAGCTGTCACTAGATGTTTCTGCCGGGCTAGAATTCTCTGTTTCTGCCGGGACAGAATTCTCTGATTCTGCAGGGACAGAATTCTCTGTTTCTGCCGGGACAGAATTCTCTGATTCGGAAACCTGTTTTTTAGACAGACCAATTTTCCGCTCCTCGATATCAACACGAAGAATTTTGACATCAATGGCGTCGCCCACTTGTACTAATTCTTCCGCATTTTCAACTTTATCATCGGAGAGTTCTGATATGTGTAAGAGTCCTTCCAGGCCATCTTCAAGGCCAACGAAGACCCCAAAATTCGTGATTTTGGTAATTGTTCCATGCACTACATCATCGACCTTGTATCGTTCGGGAATGTCAGCGGTCCACGGATCATCCTGCATCTGTTTCAATCCTAGTGCAATGCGTCGCCGTTGTTGATCAACAGAAATAACTTTGCACTCAATTTCCTGTCCCTTATCAACCATTTCACTAGGGTGAGTTACTTTCCTTGTCCACGACATATCCGTGACATGTAGAAGGCCATCGATTCCTTCATCAATTTCAATGAAGGCTCCATAATTTGTCAGATTTCGAACAACACCCTTTACAATAGCTCCCGGCGGGTAATCGGCGGCTACTTTTTCCCAAGGGTTTTGCTGTGTCTGCTTCATGCCAAGTGAAATCTCTTGCTTGTCCTCGTTGATAGCAAGCACAACAACCTCGACTTCATCTCCAGGTGAAACAAGTTCACTTGGATGGCTGACTCGTTTTGTCCAACTCATCTCACTAATGTGAACAAGGCCTTCTACGCCATCTTCGAGTTTCACAAAGGCCCCGTAGCTCATTACGTTGACAACGGCACCTTTGCAGATCGTTTCAACAGGATATTTATCGGCCACTTTCGCCCATGGGCTCGGCGTGCGTTGCTTCATACCAAGTGCAATTTTTTCACGATCACGGTCGATATGAAGTACCTGTACTTCTATTTCTTGGTCAATCGAGACCATTTCACTTGGGTGTCCAATTCGTCCCCAACTCATGTCGGTAATGTGTAGCAGTCCATCAATGCCACCGAGATCAACAAAAGCACCGAAGTCAGCAATGTTCTTCACAATACCTCGGCGGACCTGTCCAATTTCAAGAGTCTCCATGAGTTGTTTCTTGCGCTCAGATCGTTCCTGTTCGATAAGTGCTCGACGAGAAACAACAATGTTTCGACGAGCCTCATCGATTTTCAGCACAAGGCACTGGATTGCACGGTTGCAATAGTCACCGATGTCAGCAGGCCGCCTAATATCAACTTGGCTAGCTGGCAGGAAAACATTAACTCCAGCTATGTCAACGAGGAGCCCACCTTTGATTTTTCGGAGCACAAAGCCGGTAACAACGTCATCCTCATGAACACTTGACATAACGCGAAGCCAATCTTCAATTCGACGGGCTTTGCGTTTTGAAAGAGTTATAAGGCCTCGATGTTCATCAACAATGTTTTCTTCGATATCTTCTAAAAGAACTTTGATTACATCGCCAATCTCAGGCGCAGCTTCGGACTCGTCCCATTCATTGCGAGGAATGTGTCCCTCACTCTTATACCCAACGTCAACAAGTACAAATTCATCATCAACTCGTAAAATCTTTCCTTCAACAACACTGTTGATTGCAAGAGAGGGGGCCTGGCCAATATCAAAATCGGCGGCGTCGCTTCCGCCCATTGCCAGATCAATTTCTTGCTCGAGTTCATCTCCCAGATCAAGTTCACGGATAAGATTTCGGTTGACCATACGTTCACGGGGTTAGAGGAATGGATTGGATTACGGACTCAATGAAAATTCTAGTCGCCGATGATTTCAGCGGAATTTTCACCTGAGCCAAGCGATGGAGTCTAGCAGGCTCAGCAATGCTGAACAATTGATGTGTATCGTGTGCGATGAATAGGGAAAGACTCATTCCCCAGACTTCCCAATCGCACCCCAGTGGGAGTTTGGTGTCGAACAGGCTAAGACTTGCCGATTGCTCCAATATGCCGCACTTTTTGCCACAAAGACAAAGTTTAGAGAATTTTCGTCGACGGGAACTTCTGCACGTTCTGTCTGCAGCCTGCGGTAGTGTACTGCTCGACAGTCATGTTAGTGGCCAGTTTCAGGAAGAGCCAATAGATATCCACGCTCCCCGATTTGGTGCCATAGGTATCCAGCGTTATCGAGTCGGTGTTCGCGTTGTCGCAGAAGGTGGTCGATGTCGTGACATTTATGCAACGTTGCCAGTGCCAAAGGATTGGCCGGAGCAACGAGTACGGATCGTGGAAGAAGATACCACTACTGACGTCCGTCGGTTACGTTTCCGAGATGTGGATGGTGCGGCCCGGCAAATGATTGTCGAAATCCCTGATCTTCCTGCTGGGAGGGAGGCACGCGCAATAGTTACCTACGAATTAGAACGCTCCGCAATTTTACCACCCCACACAACGAATGACCTGAAACTACCAACTCGATCGGATCGTGATGTCAGAGTATTTCTTCGACCAAGTCCTTACATCGAAAGTCGGCACACTTCAATCGTCCGTCTCATGCGTGAGACAACACAAGGTACAGAAGGTTGGGGAAAGGTAGAGTCGATTTATGATGTTGTGCGGCAACGTGTTGAATACCGCAATGGCGAACTGAAAGGCGCTGCTCGTGCTCTCAAAGACGGGTGGGGAGACTGCGAAGAACTCACTTGTTTATTTATTGCGATGGCAAGAGCAGCTGGTATTCCCGCGAGAACGGTCTGGGTTGAGGGGCACTGTTATCCGGAGTTCTATCTTGTTTGCCCCGATGCCAAGGGCTATTGGTATCCGTGTCAGGCAGCGGGAGCTCGTGCTTTTGGAAGCATGCCAGATTTGCTTCCAATTTTGCAGAAGGGAGATAGCTTTCGAGACCCAGATCGTCCAGGTCGAAGTCTTCGGTATGTTTCAGAATTTATTCGTGGATCAGCTGTTGGTGGTGCGGGCTCCCCTCGTGTTGTCTGGGTTCGCGAGGGAGCTTAGCAGGGATCATTACCAAGACATTGAGGTAGTGGATCTCCAGGCATAATGAATTTCTCATCTCAACCACATTTTGCTCGGGTCGTCGTGTGATAGTTCCACCGCCTCGGCCAATGAGTCAGCAGCTGAGAAACCATTTTTATATCCATTGCATAAAAAACTGGATGCGATGGCCACTCAGTACAAAAATTTCGATCGATAATGTATCAGATGCCGAGTGAAGCCGTGAGGCAAGCTGACGAGTCGCAGGAATTTCAGAGAATTTTCAAACTCTCTAATTCAACCTCTCTAAGTAGATTGAATGGTGATACTGGTCGTCTTAGGAACTAGCACCAATTCATCCACTGAAGTCGTAAAAAACAGGTCGCTACAGATTGCCGCAATGAGATCAGTGCGGCTAAGCCAACAGAAGTTGCTGACCTTCGCTAATCAAGAAGCATGAAAATGTTTCCTTCGGCGGCTACCACAAGAAGGCGAATGCCGTTTCGCAACGCTCAGAATTAAGTGGCAGCAGTCTGCGCCTTGGCTGATTCTGAAGATTTATCGGATTCGTCTTTATTGAGTCCCAAAACTTCGGAATCAGGGGTGTCCTGCTCATCAGTAACCGCCGGAGCAAACCAGCGAGGTGCGATAGTTAAGCCAGCATCTTTCCAGAATGCTTCAAGGCGATCACCCGCTAAACGCACAATGCGTTCCCTACCGATGCCTTTGAGCGTTGCTCTCGTGGCCCACGGTGTGACGGGACCCTCGAAGCCTGCCTTCTCTGCAGTTTGGAGAAGTTCAACACAATTGATCACTCCAGTCTCACCCGGCATGAGTCTCTGGTCCGCAACAAGTTCGGTGGAAGCTACGTCTGAAGGTGCATCAGAGACACGTAATTCGACGATACGTTTCGCTGGCAGTTGAGAAATTATTGATGTTGATTCTCCACCAATATGAAGTGACCAAGTGTCAATAACAGCACCAACAGATTCGTGTGAACTCGAGATCAGGCCAAATAATCCTTCATAATTATAGATAAATTGATTTGAGAGATCTGCTCTGTGTTCGGCTTCTGGAATAATGGCAAGACCAATAGTGACGTCATGCTTTGATGCCATATTTCCAATTTGGTCAAGACGACTCCTGTGGAGTTCAAACAAATCTTTAAACGAGTGCTCGTTTGAACCAGGAACTATTGTTGCCGTAGCTCGAGTGCATTCAGTTGCCTGAGCCATCTCGAATAATTTTGGAAGTTGCTCAACTTCAGTTGCAAATGTTGCATCATCTCCTCCGAGAGTAATTGGGAGATGAACTGAAGAGGCCTTTAGTCGTGCACTCACCATAAGTCGCCGAGCATGGTCCACACCATAGATTTCAGCTTGTTGACAGAAGTCAAGGATGTCTATGTCCATGCCGTCGAAGCCAAAAGACAAAGCAAGTTCTATGAGTTCGCTTGGTCTTCCCGAAAGTGGCAGGCCAATAGTGCTTAAGTTTCTGAACACGGAGGGGGCACTCCTCTAACAAATGATGAAGGAAGACGCAGCAAATATTCTCAAAATGAGTACAATTACAATTCGCTGTTTATTTAACGAATGTAAGTATGCACGATTATGCAGCATTTTTGAAGCGGTCGCATTTTGGTACGCCATGCTACAGCTGTCGCTGCATTTTGCAGCGCGTTTAAGCATTTTGCGTCAATTGAGTGCTGAGTGTCTCAAAGTGAACAATCGTGAAGCCTGAACGGCGAAATATCCACTATGTTTTTTTCGTCAAAAAGAACTGAATTTTTAGGTTCGAAAGCTTAAGGCGTTTGGGCGCAATACCTAAATTGGCACAGGAAGTGCATTGGAGGGTATTGGGTTCAAACAAAAGCTCAGTTGGAATCAAAAGCTCAGTTGGAATCAAAAGCTCAGTTGGAATTTTATTTCTACGCACAGTAACCAGAAAGGTTCTGCAGCATGAATACTTTTTTTCCGAATCGCAATTCGGTGAGACCTCGCCTCTGGCGACGACGCGATCAAATCCGGCACGAACGTGCGGCATTCTCGGGGAGTAATTTCCGTGTTGAGCAACTTGAGCCTCGGTATCTTCTTACGGCTGCCCCACTTGGCTACGACACGGTTTCGGCTGATTGGTTTGAGACAGTAGCCGAGTCTTCTTCAACAGTTGATTTATCCGTCGGTTCGCCAGCCACTGATTGGATTGGTGCCTTGAGCGATGATGGCGGCTCAACAAATTCGGACCAAAGTGGATGGATCGTACGGCTTTCCCCATCAGCCTTGCAGGCTGTGTCAAGGGTTACAGAGGCCGTTGGGCTTTTCTCATCTGCACCAGGTCTTCGAGTACTTGGTGGTCTCGGTCTGCCTGGCCAATTACTTCTGGAGTCCACAGCATGCTCGTCCGAAATCTCCTCGTACCTAGCAGGCCTCGGGTTTATTTCATCTTTTGAGCCGGATCTTCCAATTTCTGTCTCCAGTTTTTCGACGCTGTCAACACCGAATGATCCCCGTTACGGTGATCTTTATGGTCTTCACAATACGGGCCAAAGTGGCGGCACAACTGATGCCGACATTGATGCCCCGGAAGCGTGGCAAGTGAGCACAGGGTCTCGCGACGTGATTGTTGGTGTCATTGATACTGGGATTGATTACACCCACACTGACCTTGCAGCCAATATGTGGGTGAATCCTGGTGAGATTGCAGGCAACGGTATTGATGATGATGCGAACGGTTTTGTTGACGACGTCCACGGGTACGATTTTGCAAACGATGATGGTGATCCTTTTGATGACAATGGTCATGGGACGCACTGTGCGGGAACCATCGGTGGTGTGGGAAATAATGGCGTAGGAGTAGCAGGCGTTAATTGGGAAGTGTCTCTCATGGGCCTGAAGTTCCTCGACGCCAATGGGTCAGGCTCAACATCAGATGCAATCCAAGCTGTTAATTACGCAACCATGATGAAAAATCAGTACGGCCAGAATGTCAGAGTAACGAGCAATAGCTGGGGCGGTGGTGGGTCGAGTAGTGCAATGCGGCAAGCGATCGAGTCGGGAGCTGAAGCCGAGATTGTTTTTATTGCGGCGTCTGGTAATGACGGCATGAACAATGACACCAACCCCCAATATCCAGCATCGTACACGAGTGATGCCGTAATCTCAGTCGCAGCGACTGATCGAAATGATGCACTGGCTAATTTTAGTAATTATGGTGCAACAAGTGTGGATATCGCAGCACCAGGAGTTGGTATTGTGAGTACGACTCCAGGAAATAGTTACGCTTCGTTTAGCGGCACGAGTATGGCGACCCCTCATGTGGCTGGAGCCGCTGCACTCGCTCTTGCCGTTGATCCTACTTTGACGGTGTCCCAATTGCGATCCGGGCTCCTTGGTACAGTCGATGCGGTTGCGGGTTTAGCTGGAAAAACGGTCACAGGAGGCAGGCTTAATGTAGGTCGCCTTGTTGAAAGTCTCTCAAGTGATCCGACAGTTCCGTTGCCACCGTCCGGACTTAATGCCAGTGATGGAAGCACGCTTGGTTCCGTGAGAGTTTCTTGGGGATCATCACTCTTTGCCGAGAGCTACACATTGTGGAGAAATGGAACAGACGATGCGTCGACAGCAACAATCATTGTAGGTAATCTCTCAACCACGAGCTATCAAGACGTAACAGCGGAAGTGGACGAAATCTACTACTACTGGGCATCTGCGACAAATGAACTAGGCACAAGTCCACTTAGTAATTCGGATAGTGGTTTCTATTCGCCAAGTCGATCACCGAACGATGCTTTTGTGGACCGCGCAATCCTTGTTGGCTACGAATCAACTGCATTAGGGACGAACCTTGATGCGACAGAAGAATCAGGTGAGCCGACGCACCATGGAGTTGGTGGTGGCAAAAGTGTTTGGTGGACTTGGACTGCGCCAGCCTCAGGTAATGTTGAAATAAATACTGTCGGAAGTAGCTTTGATACGGTGCTCGCCGTCTATGAAGGTTCGAGTGTCAATGATTTAACACGGCTCGCAAGCAACGACGATATCGATTACGGAAGAGTGTTACAAAGCCGGCTTACCCTTTCAGCAGCGGCTGGGCAGTCGTACCAGATCGCTGTCGATGGTTACGACGGTGCTATCGGTTCTATTGCAGTGGCTCTTACACTCGATGCTGCAGTTGCTCCTGATCCGATTACAGATATTTCCCTTAGTAATTTACAAGTCAATGAGAATTTGCCTGCGGGTTCACTGGTGGGTGTTCTCGAAGCTGTGGGTGGTGAAGATGTAAGGTATTCCTTAGCCACTGGAGGCAGCCCGAATGATAACGACAACTTCTCTATTCGTGATAACGTTTTAAAAACAGGTGCTCAGTTTGACTTTGAAAGTGACAGCTCATACACGATAAGAGTTCGGGCGGTCTCTGGTGAAGATTCGTTTGAAAAAACATTTGTGATTTCTATTGTGGATGCCAATGATGCCCCAGCGGTCATACTACTATCCGAAAGCGTAGTTCCAGAGACAGCACTGCCGGGGTCCTTTGTTGGAGAGTTCACAGTTCTCGATGAAGACATCGAGGACGCTCATGTCTTGTCGCTGATAGCTGGCGAGGGGAGTGATAGTAATACACTCTTTGCAATTGATGGCACGAGCCTTGTGACGGCAGGTCAATTTGACTTTGAAACGGCCGAGACGCACTCAATTAGAGTGCGAGCCACTGACGCAGCAGGCGATTCTGTGGATCGAGCCTTCACCATCGCAATTACGGATATTCCAGAAGGTTTACTTGTCGAACAAATCACTCCTGACCGGGATGGTTTTCAAATCAGATTTACTGGTCAACTTGATGTATCCAATCTTGATCTCCACAATCGAGCAGCGGCCCCCGAAGTTCTTGATGTGACATTACGAGATACTGCTGGAAATCTAATTGAATCAGCCATTGCCATTAATGACTCCCAGGATGGCTTCCGATTAGTCGTAAACAATGGCATTCTGTCGGCGGGTGATTACACACTTGTCATCCGAAGTGGTGAGGGTGGGGTTGTGGCAGCCGATGGTCGCTTGCTTGACGGTAACAGTGACGGATTAGTCGGTGATGACTATGTGTCGACATTCACGATTCAACCACTACCTACCGGGACTGCAATTGTAGGTGTCCCAGGGTTTTTTGAGACTGCAGGGCAAGAGGTGAATGTTCCGGCTTCATCTGCTGGTGGTATCCCAATTATTGTGACGGCATCGGAAGGGGTCATGTCTCTTGACATGGAACTGTTCTACAACCCTGAACTACTCGATATTTCTGGCATCGAATTAGCCGAAGGCATGCCCTCAGGTGCCTTGTCATTGATTAATGTTCTTGAGCCAGGCCGTGCAGTTATTGGATTCTTTTCACCGCAGCCACTTGGAGCAGGAAGTTACGAAGTCGCTCGTCTTTTTGCCACAGTGCCAACGACTGCAGAAAAAGACCAAACGCATGTGCTTGACGTTCGACAGGCTAGTGTTAATGAGGGGATGATTTCTACTTTTGATGATGACGGTATTCATGTAGTGGCAGTTGGTAATAGAGCACCGACCGATATTCGTCTCACATCAAGTAGTGTGGTGGAGAACAGTCCTGCTGGAACGGTTGTTGGAACATTGGATGCAATTGATCCTGACTACGGAGACACATTCACCTTTGAGCTTGTGGCTGGAGAGGGCGACGTCAGCAATGCGTCGTTTGCTATCGATGGCAGTCAGTTGATTACGGCTACAGTCTTTGATTTTGAGGCAGGTGCGACTCGAAGCATTCGTGTTCGAGTGACTGATGGTGATGGAGAATTTTTTGATTTGGCTACTGAAATCCAGGTTCTCAATCAAGTCGAGACGCTGCACGTTACTGAGCTGGAAAGTGTTATTGATGGCTTTAAAATGTCATTTAGTCAGCAAATAAATACAGATGTAGTCAATCTTTATGATGCCATGAGCATTTATGGTGATGCAGATTTGACTCTTCGTGGGGCCGCCACGGGAGATGTTCGTGGCTCAGTAGTCATTGCGGCAGATGGAGGCAGTCTGCAGTTTGTTGCAGACGCTCCGCTTGCTATCGATACATACTCTGTGGTCGCTCGCAGTGGTGCGAACGCTTTCCAGACGGTAAGCGGAGAATGGCTCGATGGGAATTCTGATGAAGAAGTTGGTGATGATTACAATGGAAGCTTTACCGTTTCGGAAATACCTGCAGTCAGGCTAGAGATTCCAAGCTTTGCCCGAGGTGCAGGGCAGAATGTTAATGTGCCAGCTGGAAGTGACGCAGGCATCCCTCTTGTTCTAGAGTCTGATGGGACCGTTCGTTCACTCTATGCAATATTTTCATTTGATCCAGATTTATTAAATGTCGAAGATGTTGTGCCGGCAATTGACTTGCCAGACTTTGTGACGCTCGCAACAGAGGTTTTAGAGCCTGGACGTATTGCGATCACGTTCGATGCCTCAGGGTTGTTTCCAGAGGGTGAAGGGGCTCCTGCTGGTCGTCTTGTTATTGCGAATGTGCAATCACAAGTTTCTGCAACAGCTAGCATTGGATCATCAGCGATTCTCAGTCTAGAGTCAGTTGTAAGTAACGGCACTCTAAATGTTGGTGGAGGCAGTGCGATTCAGCTTGTCGCTTCTTTGGGTGATACCACTGGTGACGGTGGCTACAGTGCAGCTGATTCAACCCTTGCAGCTCGACTTGCAATGCGGCTAGACGGTGGGCTTGTGAAGTATCCTTTGGTGAATCCGTCTTTGGTGGCAGACGTCACCGGGAATGGAACGGTCTCAATGCTTGATGCTGCAATGATTGCCGGGGTAATCGGTGGGGGCCAAGGGCCGTCAACTGATTTTGCATCACCACCAAGGCAAATGCTTTTACGCCACGGAGGAAGCTTCCGTAGAACTGATGTGATCGATGTTTCAGGTGTTCTTTCAGAGGAGGAAAGCAAAACTCTATCGGACGCACGGGATTCCGCGGCTTCGCGGGCACAAGCATTTGCGGACATGGCTGCGGGATGGGCTGCAAATAGGACTGCGACCGAAAGCGTTGGGTTTACATTCACTGGGGATGGTGACGAAGCTGATAAAGGTATTTTTGTCGACCCAGGACTTGCTTAGGAAGATTTTGATTCAGCAAATACTGTGGTACAAGAACGCTAACCGATTGTGGTACCTGTCCGGCCAATCTGAGCAAGATCAACACCAAGTCGCTTGGCTTTTTTGTAAAGCGTTGCTCTATTGATGCCGAGAGCTTTCGCCGCGGCATCTCGACGCCAATTATGTTGACGTAGTGCGTCTAGAATCAGACGTCTCTCTGGCGAGGCAAGCTGTGCTTTCAATGAGTCGCCAACAGTGTTTTTCGATCCGGACTTGGAATGAGCTGATCCTAGGCGACTTGCCCCTTCAATGACGGCAAGTGGAAAGTCTGTGACGTCTATGTGCTTACCAGACCCAAGAAAAGCGGCCCGTTCAACTGCATGTACCAACTCACGCACATTTCCAGGCCAGTGATGTGTTTCGAGGCACTCAATAGCTGCAGGTGTAAACCCATCTATGTTTCTTCCAGTTCTTGCCTTCACGCTATTGAGAAATTGTTCAGCGAGTGATCGTATGTCTGCTCGTCTTTCACGAAGAGGAGGAAGTTGAATTGTGATAACATTTATTCGCCAAAAGAGGTCCTCGCGGAATTTTCCAGAACACACAAGCTCTTCCAAGTTTTCATGAGTTGCAAGAATGACGCGGGCGTCAACCTGCTTTGTTTCACTTCCACCAACGGGTTCAAAATTAAAATCCTGTAAAACTCTGAGTAATTTGACCTGCATTGCAGGAGTTGCCGTTGCTATTTCATCGAGGAATATCGTGCCTCTGTCCGCCCGGGTAAACATTCCATCGCGTGATGTTGTCGCTCCGGTGAACGCACCAGCACTGTGGCCAAAAAGCTCACTTTCCAAGAGTGACTCTGTCAGGCTTCCACACGCAACTTCAACAAGTGAATTGTTTGAACGATTACTTCGACGGTGAATTTCTCGTGCCAATAAGGATTTCCCAGTACCGCTTTCTCCAGTAATTAAAACGGTTGCAGTTGTTGGGGCAATTTTCTCAATAACTCGTGATACTTCACGCATCGCCGAACTATTTCCAAAAAACTCAGGGGTATCAGACGCAGGGCAGGGGTTTGTTGTTTGACGGCTATTCTGGTCTCTTCTCTGATCTCTCACGGCATCGAGGATATTGAGGAGATCAGTGTCATTGATTGGTGTATTAAGTGTGGCGTCAGCATTAAGCAATTGAAGTTTTTCTTGATTACGTGCTGTTCCAAAAACAATTAGGTGTGCTTCCTTCCACATGGAGCGAACGAGACCGGAAAGCCGAATGCTCCCGTTATCAGGAAGTTCACCATCAAGAATGCAGAAATCATACCGACGACGCCCAAGCTTTTTGATGGCATCTGTGACGCCATCTGCTGCTGTTGCATGCCAGCCTAAAGAGCAGAGAAACTGAGCAATGCGGGATGCCATTCTACGATCATCTTCAACAACCAGAATCCGGTTTAATGAATGCTTGCTCGAGTTTCTAGAAGGCTGAACAAGTGTTTGATTCCGAAATGCTGACATTGCGATTTCCTGATGTCTCAGCAACGCGCCGGGGCAAGGTGGCCGGGTTGTGCATGAACAACGAGTGGTAGAAATTTAAACTCCTTAAATTCCTAGGCCATAGAACAACACCAGAAAAGTCAACTTTAGTCATATAACCAATATATATTTCTATACAGGGCCATGAATTCGATCTAATCGTTATGACCGTGTCGAAGAGCACCGGGAAACGGCATTGAGTGTCAGTTACCGTCCGATGTGGCATTTGCCGTGGAGTCGGTGTTTTGCTTGGAAGCGTCAGAGGGCTGGTTCTTGGGCTTGCACACGGAGTGTTGTGGATTCCCTGTCATACCCGTGTCAACAAGACGATCACCTGCTGGACCAAAGATGAGCTCACGATTTTCAAGAAGGCTATCAGGATCTTTGTCTAAGATTCGCATTCTGCGTTTACGGAACCAGAGAAAAGTAGCAACGGCAAAGGCTATGAATCCACCGATAAGTAAAACGAGAGTGAGACCTTTTTCCGCAGACTGGATAAGTCCGGTGATTCGATCCCCGAAGGCATATGCAAGACCAAAAAAAGCACTAATGACAATGGAAGCACAGATAGAGTCAGCGAGAAGAAACCACCTGTATTTTACACGAAGGATGCCAGCAGTTAGGTAAAACGGACTTCGCAATCCAACAAGAAAGCGGGCTGCAAAAAATGCCTTGATTCCGTGCTGCTGTATCAGAAGCTCAATCTTTTTTTCTCGCTCTTCTGTGAGGAATCCACTCAGCAGGCGATGTTCTCTGAGAAATCGAGCACCAAAGAAACGCCCGATGGCATACATCAAACTATCGCCAACTAATGCTCCAATAAAACAAGCGGGTAAGGCCCACCACCAATCCAAGGCTCCGGCCCTACTTGCAACGCCAGCGGCTACAATCGGAACTTCCTCGGGGACTGGTAGCCCCAAGCCAGTAAGCATCAAAAAAAGCATGATTCCAAGATACGAACCCTGCTGTAACCATTCGATCATGTCTAGTGGTAATGCACGGGGGAGGGGTTCGGTACCAAAATGGCAATTAGTAGAGTGCACGGTTTTTCACAAGAGGCAGTGGTGCCTGACGAAAAGCTAGTGCAGTTCTTTGACGTCATTTATTAAATTCCATTTCCGAACAAACTGAGTTCGGAGATAAGAGATCCATGATTGATTGTAGTCTGAAATTTTCAGAAATGTATAAAAATCGAATTTCTTAGGGGACTATCGGACATAGTCTTTCGCCTCGATGACCGTTAGTCCGGGAGTTGTTAGATTCGGTACAAATAGATCTCTGTCGAGATTTGCTGAAATCAGGGTCAGTCGGCCGGTTCGATCCTCCTGTACAACCAATATTGCAGCTACGTCGCTCCCATCGGGTGCAACTTGGTCAATGTGCCGTGGACCTAAAATATATGCTGCTGTAGCCAATGCGTCGGCCTCAGCAGCCGTATCGGCAAGGATCGTGGCAGATAGAACACCACTCGCTGGTTGGCCTGTGCGCGGGTCGAGTATGTGCCCGATTTTCTGTCCTTTTTCAATGAAAAATTGTGTTCCGGATCCGCTGGTGCCCAAAGCCTTGTTCTTAAGTGTTATTGTGCCGATCCTTTTCTCCCGAAAGAGTGGGTGTCGAAGTCCCACAGGCCATCCATTCAATTCAGTGTTTTGTTCTGCGAAGCCACGTCTTCCTCGGCTACGAACACTACTGTGCCCACCATGAATTAAAAAGTTTTCAACACCCTCCATATCAATGAGGTCAACGGCTTTGTCAATTGCCCAGCCCTTGCCGATAGCCCCGAGGTTTATCTCAACGTCAGGTACGTGAAACCGAATTTTGCATTCATGGCTATGGAATTCAATATTTTCCATCCCACAACACGAAAAGGCTTTTGCTAGCTTGTCTGGAGAAGGTGTTTGCCCTTGCCTTTGCAGAAATCC
The DNA here is from genome assembly GCA_014238855.1 of Planctomycetota bacterium. Taxonomy (GTDB): domain Bacteria; phylum Planctomycetota; class Planctomycetia; order Pirellulales; family UBA1268; genus UBA1268. The sequence goes on along the minus strand of JABAAH010000022.1, from coordinate 9,096 downwards.
CCAAGCTTTGATGAGAGGGCCCGCGGTAATGTCAAAAGCTTTGTTTGTCTTAGAGTGAATCTGTTTTGCAAGTAAAAGTAATTTGAACAAGTCTGGCGACAACTCTGTCCAAGTTTTTGCTGACGAGGCATTCATTGCCGAAATCTCACTCGATGGTCGATACACCGAGATTTGCTCTTCCACATGTTCGATGACATCAAGTGCTGCTGCACCAACGGTGGTAGCGATGTCGTTATCAACAAGATTGAAGATAACTTCAAAACGACATGCCATCGCATCGCGGCCAACAACAATGGTATGGACCGTTTCCACACCGCACCTCATATTGCTCTAGAAAGTTATCGTGGTGCTAGCCCGCGATCGAAAGCATCCTGATCTCTACGGAAAACTGCTAATTCGGTATCAAACCGTTCTAATGGAATCTTATAATTCGGGTTTTCAGCAGTGTGTGCATGACAATGTGCAACTAGGAGCCGATACAGAAATTTGAAAAGTTGTCGAGGCACGCGAACGCTGCGTAGCCCATCAATTAATCGGGTCTCATTCACAGATGGCTCAAAAAGCTCAGAGAGGGTGGTCGGCGGCTCTTTTATGCTCGCGGCCTTAAGCCTCGTTGAAGCAATATCGTACAGGGTTTCTCCTGACCATTCTAAAGATGGAATGAGATTCTGCTTATCAAGCCGTGCTCGTTGATTGAATGCCTCGTCCTCGCGTTCGATGAAGCGATATAACTCGTTAGGAAGCAACATCTTAAAGCCAAGTCCTGGTGATTTAAGAAACTTGTTATCAAAAATTGGCCAGATAATCTGCTTCATACGTTCGGCAGAACCATTAATTACATGTGGTTCATCAAGTCGATCAATAATTACAATCATACCGCCATAGCCGACAGCCTTGAGTATCCCTTGGAATTTATCAAGCAACTCATAGCGGTCGTCGCTACGCGCCATGACGGGAAGAGGTTGCCCCGCAAGATCGACTTCGGGCATCTTTGCAAGTGCCTTGGCGAGTTGTCCAACCGTGCGATTGCCTGTCCGCATGTTCCGAACAATACGGAAGGCTTTCCATAGACATTGGCACCTGCGATATAACCAAGGGGTCCATGTGCCAGCGAGAATAATCCACGGCCACCACTGCGTGAGCCAGTTGGTGTTGCCTCGGGTGAAACTTGTGGCAATAGCCGTGATGAAAAGAGCGGTAGAAAAAAGTCCCAGAAATGTCGGCCAACGCCCAAGAACTGAGCCGTAACCTACACGCCAACGAAGTTTTCTCCAGCGAGACGGAAAGGTTTCAGCAGTTGACTGATCATAAATCGCGGCAAGTAAGGCGATGTCACGAGCGTGCGGTGCACTCCAGGAATGGCTCTTTCCATCTCCAACAGGTTCTTCTTTCGAACGGTGAATAATAGCGGATACGAGTTGCGTGACTGCCAGAGATAGGATCGCGTCCATGTGATCCCAAAGTTTCCAGTGGTCGAGTGATTTCTCAAGCGGTCGGTTCCGTCCAATACGACTGACAAACCTGTCGAGGAAAGGGTTGAAGTCGTCATAGATGACAACAAAAGAAGGTTTTTTGCTTCCTTCGGGACCTCTGCTCGTTTCATTATGAAGTTCAAATTGACGGACCATCTGCAGTTTCAGAGCAGTTTTCCCAGCACCCTTTTCACCAAACACAATAGACGTGCTGGGGTCTTCCGGAGATCCATAGATTTTATCCCACCCGGGATGAAATGTGGATTCCAAGCATGTTCGTTTGAAGACGGTATCGTTTTGGGCGTCTTCTTCAGCAAAGGGATTGCCAGCAATCCCGTGGTGTTCCAAGAATTCCTGGATTTTCATTACGGCCTTTAAGCTGTTTGGAAATGTGACTTTAGAGTTTGAATGTATGGAAAATCAGTTTGTGGTGACCATGCCCTCGATCATTTTCTGAAAACCTTTAGACGATGCTTCCACAGTTGTTGCAGGTCCATAAAATTTTATGAAATAATTTCCTTTGTCAGTGGTTTCAATAATTGCAGCCATCATGCGGTAATCAGGCCTATCAATCGACTGCCCACCGGCAAATGGACCGCCTGGCATATCTTTAAACGTTCCTGATACATCAATGAGAGTAATTTTGCATCCGGCTATGTGGAGTATTTTCAAGGCCGCCTTGTCTTTTGTAGCAGAACCATCTGGTTGGCTGAATTGCCCGAACCATCTAGCAATATTCGCTTCAACACTTCCGCCAGCTCCCATGGAAGTCATGCGACCTGGTTGATCTCCTGGTTTTATTGGTTCTATTGCGAATTCAGTTTCAACAATCCGCGATCGAGGTTGGACTCGCTTCCATCCGTCAGGGGCCCCAAGAGAGAGTGCGCCATTAGCAACCGTGAACTCGGTGGTATTGTCCGCAAGAGCACTATGCACTGAATTTATTGAAAGCAGTACGAGAAATACTGCGACCAACCCTGAGTGAAGTCGAGATAGGCACGGATACATACTGCGTTCAATTCCTAAATTCATTAAAATACCCAAAGTGTAGTAATAGTAACGTAAGAGTTTGTTGAAAATCCTAACCGTCATGATATCAAAATAAACAAAGTCTCTTCGAAGACGGACATGATTTGGGTTTTGCGTGGCCGTTTAGAGAGAATCCATATCGCTTGAAAATCCTAAGAGTTTGGGAAAAACTCTGGAAAAACAGTGATGACTGGTTTCCATTCTGCCCAATCAGTTCGCCATACATAATCCTTTGGACTGATTTCTGACGATGACAGCAAAGCAAGTAAGTCAGGGCCTACCATTGCATGGCTGGGTTCACCTCCGGGAGGTGCAATGCGCCACAACTGACTGGTATCTTCTTCCAGGATAGACGGCGTTGTTGCGGTGTGGAGGCTTGCAGGTGCATCAGATCTGGCGACAACTCGTTTATCTTTCGAGAGAACGCGATCATCATTGAATGGAGAATCGAAATCTGCCTGTTGGGTAGCAGGCACGGAGGCAGACATGGTAGTTTTACCATCTTGTGCCAACAGTTTTTTTTTAGGCACTTGAAACTTGTCGCCACATTGTGGGCAACGCACCCGCAAACCAGCGAAACGGTCTTTTAGCTTTGTGCGATGCCCATTTGGACAATGGCAGATGATACCCATGGAATAAGTGAATTTTTTATCGAGTAGTGGTTTGAGGTGATAGCTTTTGGCATCATCTTTTTATCATAAAGCGCAGTCCGAAAAAGTTTGTGTGTTTGCAACACTGTCGGAATACCTTTTGGAGAACAAGACGCGTGGTACTTTTACCGGACAAAGCTAATGCTGCTCCATCATCGAAAGTAGACACCAATGAGAATGGAAGGTTCGAAGTTGCTGTAGTCGGCGATTTGACGGATAACGCAGTTGATATTGTCGACAAGTTGCTTTCCATTGAAACTGGTAGTGATTGCACGATTTATTTTGATTCACCAGGCGGTAATCCGTACACCGCGAATTCTTTGGTTACCATCATGCGTTTGCGTGGCTTGCAGGCAACTGGAGTTGTCACGGGAGAATGCTCTTCGGCAGCCGTGTGGCCATTTGCTGCATGCAATCGGCGTCTTGTTACGGCTTCTAGCGTGTTACTTTTTCATCCAATGAAGTGGCAAAGCGAGGAACAGGTTGGTATTCGTGAGGCAGCTGAATGGTCACGTCATTTTTCTAGCCTTGAAATTGAGATGGATAATTTATTGATTGATCTTTTTGGAGTTGAACAAGACTCTGAAGTTGCCAGCCTAGTTCGGGGATGGTGTAGCCAACATCGCTATGTAACCGGTCGTGAGGTTGCCGAGGCGGGGTTGGCTGAACTCATTGACCTGAAACCCCTCGCAGAGTTGTGTAAACGGTAATTCGAAAGGACAAAAAGAGCATGTTTTTGAATTCCGATGTTATCGGAATTCAGCATGGCATGCCGAGCAGGCTTGGCTTATTGACTTCGCTGCTTTTCTAGCAAGGTCATAGTTGCCTTCGGCAATAGCAGCCTTGGCTTTCAACCCCAATTCTTTCATGGTGTATGAGTGACCTTTGTAGTCAACATCATCCCAATCGACAAATTCTGGTTGCACTAACAGTTCACTGAAACAAGCAATTATTTCAGATGCATGAAACAGTTGGTCGGTTGATTCTGAAAAAGTCGTCTCGGATGCTGTGCCAGATATAAGTTTCGCATTTGCGATTTTAAGACGCTGCATAAGTAACGATCTGTCACATAGTTGGCTCCACTGAAAATCTTTTTCTTCACCGCCACTAAAGTCTTTGGATTCTCCCCGTATCAGGTTTTCAAGATCTCCAGTACTTGTGCTTGCAGCGACATATGGATTTCCTCCGGCCCTTTCGCATCTGTGCGCTGATTGCTGAAAACGTTCACGATAGCCAACCGCATTTTTTTCCCAACTCGAACGGACTTCTCCTTCTTTGTCAAATTCAGAAATAATTGCAAAGTAAACAGAGAGCATGCGAAATTCATCAACAGCATCATTTATATGACTGTCAAAAAATGTTTTTGTAGCCACCATCTTTTGAAGTCTTGGCATTGCACCTTTGATTTCATCACCGAGTGTTGATCCTGAAATGAGTTGTGACCAAGCCGTTCCATACTTTATTTTTTTTATTCTTGCTGGGTTTTTTGACTGAGGGGTCACAGTAAAATTTGGTCTAAGTCCATTGAGGAGTCGAAAGGCGTCTTGCTCAATGATTTCACTGCTGGGAAGATCCTCAGGTCGTGGTGCGGATTGACGTTTGGCAGGCCCTGCAAATGCTTTCGCAGTTGTCAAATAAAAAGCGACACAGCAAAGTACAGTGAGAAACTGAAGAAGTTGTTTGATTCTGAAGAGCCTGGTAAGCCAGACCAGAAATGACGAAATGGTCATCGCAAAACCTCAGTGCTAAAAATTCTCGTGTGCATCATAGTTTATGCCGTCACTAGGTGTGAGCTTGCGGGCTATACGAAGAGTAGGGGGCTTGTGGTTGTCGTGGACTCGTGAACGAAATACATTTCTCGACTTGACCGCATCCTATCTTGGGCATCATGATCGAAAAGTAAGAATTCGATATTACTGGGAAAATGTCGCGATCTTTCGTGTGGATACTGCAAGCACTGGTGGGTAGCCACGGCATATTATTCGAAGAAAGGCTGTTTAATGGTTTCTCCTAATTCGTCGTCACCAAACGGCGGCGTACGAGGCATGTATCGGCAGCGTCTGAGAAAGGCTGTGTCGCTTTGGCTCCTTTCATTTATCGCTGGATGTGGCATGCTCGCTCTGACCAGTCAATCAGGCTGCTCGGCGGGAGGTGCGGAGCCCTCCGTTGCTGCGAATATCGAGCCGGCAAAAGTTACCGTAGCCACTTTTCTTGAGGCAATAAAACGTGGGGACGAACAGTCTGCACTTGGTATGCTTACGGATGTAGCACGGGCCAAGACTCAAGAATTAGGGCTCTCCGTTGCACCTCCAGTGAAAGATACAGCCACCTATCGCGTAGGTGATTGTGAAGCTGTTGGAGGAACAGACGATATCGTTCACGTAGCTACCAGTTGGACAGATACAGATGCTGAGGGATTTACGACTACAGACGATGTGATCTGGGTCTGCAGGTTAGATCCTGAGGGATGGCGGGTTGTTGGTATGGCCATGAGAATATTTCCAGACATGCCACCATTGTTGCTAGATTTTGAGGACCCCGAAGACATGCTTGCGAAGCAGCAACTTGTCGCTGAGGAGATTACGCGACGGGCCAAGTTGGCCATGCAGGAGATGGGACAACAGTCACCAACTGCTCGCACTGCTTCGGGTGATTCTGGAACGGTTGTTGAGTAGCAATCAATTCAGTCGACGTGCTGTTGCCGTTAGACTGCTGTGAATTGAGACCACTAAAATCACAGCTAATGAATCAACGAATAGTGCGCACCGAAGCCAAGCGGTTAGGAAAGGCCTTCATTTTTTCGAATTATTGGGCCATTAAGCTTAAAACACGCAATGTTTAAGATTGAGTCACGATAGACAATATCGACCAGCAGGGCTTAAAAACACCCTATATAGCCTATATTACTTGACAGTCTTATTTTGACTGCTAGCCTTTGCTCAAATTCAATGCTGAAGGTTTCGGCCGACCTGCAACACCTGCAGGGGGGTACCGTGGGTTGTTCCAACGGGCCTCCGGCACATGAATTTTTTCTTGGTTTCTCTGTCCCGGTGGCCGTCCCGGGTCGGAATTGTCTGTTGACGGCAAATACGGTGCAATTCGGCACCACTTAACTTGTTTCGGAGAAAGAAATGAAGCGTTTTCTGGGAATTTCATTCGCGGCGTTTATCGCCTTAATCGCCTTTGCTCTGATCAGCGTCGACACTAGTGCCGTTGCCGGTTTCCGTCATGGGTGCCACGGTCGTCGTTGTCATGGTCGTAGTCATGGTCTTCGCAATCGTCGTCAAAATCGTTGCCACGGTGAGCAGGCCAATTCCTGTGAATCAAACGAGTGCTCAAGTTGCACAAGTGGTTGCTCTGATTACACAAGCGGATGCTCTGATTGCACAAGCGGATGCTCTGATTGCACAAGCGGATGTGCAGACGGTAACTGTGGCGGTGGTGCGGTCATTACTGAAGAAGCAGCTCCTACAAAAGCAGCTCCTGAAGCCCCTGCAGCTCCAGCTAAAACCTGATATCGGTTTTGTAAAAACTGCATGAATCTGTCCTGAGATTCACCAATATTACCGGGTCTTGCATGATGCAGGATCCGGTTTTTTGTGCGCTGTGTGCCAAAGACAGAAGCTAATCAGTATTTTCAGATATCTGATCGCCGCTGTCTTCTGTACCACTATTATCTAAAAGTTTTTTTAGAAATCGCCGAGCTGGACGATCCTGTTCGTTGCTGCTGGACGGTAGGTTGTTCTTTGCCTTTTCCCGTTCTGCGCGTCTTCTGGCAACCTCATCGAGTAAGCCACCTACAGCATCAATAACGGTATCAGTTGTGGGGTCATCTGAAATTTCAGCAGGTAAAAGATCTTTGAGTTGGTCAAGTTTTTTTGCAGTTCCAGTTTTTTCTTCTGACGCGTTTCGATTCGTCAAGTCGTCCATGTTTTCTGGGTCAATCTTTGTAGAGGGTGGCTGATCACCAGTAGTGCGAGTTTCGTCTGTCGCACCGTCAGGTTGCGTTTTTGATTTTTTATTTCGTAATTCTCTTAGAAAATCAGCGGCAACGTTCGCTACGGTTTCTTTCAATGAACTATCTAGCTGTAACGTGGGTTTATCCAGACTTCCCTCTACGGAAGCTTTCAGAGTTTTGCCGGCTAGCGCGGCAAAAAGTGGCCTGTCTGTGGGTAGAGATTTAGGAATTGGTAAGGAAAGGGTTAGGTCGATTGATCGATCATCGATACCAACAAAGCCCTCAGATGTAATATCAAGCCGTTGCCCCGATGACTTCAGAGGAATTCCAAACGAAAGACCTTCGTGCCAAATGCGACGGTTCGATTTGCGGAAATGTACTTTTGAGGACTCAGCTATGCGTATTGTAGGTGGTGTTGGGAGTTCTCCAGGCAACGACGCTACGATTTTTGTAACCATTGGACCTGGCCCAACTTCAACTTCATGAAGTGTTAGGCTGCCATCGATAGTTGCCATTCTTCCTTGTCCCGCGATCCACCGTGCTTCGTCGATAACGAGAGAGAATTCTCCACGAGCTCGAGTAGTATTTGCGAGAATAGGTGCTGCGTAAGAAAGTAAGCCTGCAGCAACAGAAGGATTGAGGCGAGCATGGTCAAGGAGGGCGACCGGCGTGAGTGTCCACTCTTTGATACCGTTGGTGTACTGATTGAGAATAACTTCAATATCAATTGACTCACTCTCCCAGGGCTGACTTGCCCACGGTCCGTCAATTCTTAGATGGACATCCTCCATTGCTATGCGAACACGCTCATCGGCTGGGCCATGTACTTCCTGGGAAACTGTTTTTAAAGGATTCGATTGTTTTGATGGTTGTGTTTTCTGTAGCTCTGTGCCAAAAGTTTTTTGTAGATTTGAAACATGGTCATCGTCGTAGGCAAGATGAATTTTGGTATCCTTTACCGTGATGGTTCCAAGTCGACCACCGTTTTTGATAATTTCAAGTAAACCAATTCTCCCTTCGATACTGCCGACTCGTATGGGTGTTGGGTCACTCTTAGTAGAACGAAATTCAACGTCCTGTATTCTGAGTGGTTTGAACCAACCGATTGACGCCTTGCCGACAAGAACATCTCCTTGCAGATGAGGCACTGAACGAATAATAAGTTGGCGAACTCCGTTTGCAGAAATGAGCCATTGTGGCACAAAGGCGATCACCGGAAGAGCAATCAGAATGCATGTGAGGAGCAGGCGAGTAAATATTTTATAGCGATGTTTTTTAGGCTGTTTTATAACTGTTTCAGCCCGATTGATACTCTGGTGAGTGACGCCCTCATGATTTTCATGTGGAGGCATATCAATGTTCTTGTTCTCTGCATGTTCTGGTCGGTCTGCCATTGCGGAGTCCTCGTTGAATTACAAATGCTTAAAAATGGCTCAGAAAAGCCTCGTGTGTGATGCTCTTAGCAGCCTCTTTCCAAACCCAGTGTACCTATGAATTCTTTATTACTTTATTGTATGGTTTGGATTCTCTGCAATTTCCAGTAATGTCTTATTCAGTTGCGGGCGTAGCTCAGTTGGTAGAGCACTAGCTTCCCAAGCTGGTTGTCGCCGGTTCGAACCCGGTCGCCCGCTCTCAGCATACTTACCTGAAAAATTACCTGACTTTTCTGACCAGTAAGATGCTCGCTCTGTGTGCTTTGCAGACATGTGGAGGGTTACAAGGCTAGTTTTTTCTAAAAAATCATTCGTCCATTTCAAGTTTCAATAGGCAACTGGTTCTATGAGCCATAGCCATCGTTACATGATCGTCGGACTGATTGTAATTCGGCAAATGCTGACCATAGGCGAGGAATATTATATCTCGGTTGATTTTTCTCGATGTTCCCTTCTCTCTACAACCGGCTCACCGCTGAATATTCTAAATATTGCAAACGAAGTGTCTGAGTTCATGTATTTGGTGACAGGCTATTGTGTAGACACACTGCCAC
>JABAAH010000021.1 GCA_014238855.1 Planctomycetota bacterium | reverse complement strand
TTTTTCTTTGTTTAACCTCTTCTGTGTAAGTTGCAGACGAAACATTTAGTGTGTTTTTATGTCTTTCCTTCGTAACGGTGTTTGAAAGTGATAGCAACGTATTCAACTTTGAACTGAGTTCAAAGTTGAATACGTTGGTGAATCAGGCATCTGGCATACGATGCACGTTAGGAATGAATGCGAAAGCCTGTGTTTATGAAACTCAGGTTGCAGTATGGACAATTTCTATCCAAAAACCGTTGTTTTCTGCGTAAATGCAACGGTTATTTTGATACGAAATTAATATTTCAAATATCTCTCATCAGCAGTTAAAATGATTTTAGTTATTCATTTTTCTTTTGGGAGGATTTTGTCATGATGTTATCGCGCTTATATGTTTGCGCTTTCCGTAAGGCAGGTGCTGCTACTGGATGGCGACAAAAAGGATTTACGTTAATCGAATTATTGGTCGTAATCGCGATCATTGGTGTGCTGGTCGGCCTATTGTTGCCGGCAGTTCAACAGGCACGTGAAGCGGCTCGTCGGAGTTCGTGCACCAGTCAAGTGAAGCAACTTGCGTTGGCCTGCCACACCTACGCTGATGCACAGCAGGCCTTTCCTGCTGGTCAGGGTGGGACGTATACAAAGTGGGTCGGCCCTGGAATTAGCCAAGGTGGGCGTCTGTCTTGGATTGCATCTGTGATGCCATTTATGGAACAACAGATGATTGCAGATACTATCGCTTCGTTTCCCGACAAGCCCGTTTGGCACGGTGGTTTGAGATACGGCAGGCCCGGTATCGGTGATCCAGCGTTTCTTCGCTGTCCTTCAGACAGCCAGCCAACGGTAAGTGCGGGCCAATACGCTCCAACAAATTATCTTGGATGCTATGGAGATAGCACGGTGAATCTTCGTGAACGGTATTTCCCCAATAGCGATGCAGCAGGTAAATTATGGAAGGAAAAGTATCGCGGTATGTTTGGTTGCGCCTCATACCCTATTAAAAATACAACAACTCCTGCTGACAATGCCACGAAACGGGGAATAGAATTCAGAGAGGTCACTGACGGGCTTTCAAACACAGCACTGATCAGCGAGGGTTGTGTCGGAAATGGTCGGACGGGTATTTCGGCAACCACCGAAGACTATCGGACAGCTGAGGCAATCGGTGTTGCGGGCGTGCAAAATAACCCGAGTGCGTGCCTGGCAGTACGCGATGGGCAGAAATTTGCCGCTGGTACGCAACTCCATTCAATTAAGGGTGGAAATTACGCGGACGGCTATATTTCAAGAACCGGTTTCAATACGGTGTTGCCACCAAACTCGCCTTCATGCGGCGTTGTGCAGAATCCTGTGAATTGGAACCATGGTGTCATGTCAGCTTCCTCGTACCACCCTAATGGTGTCGTGCTTGCAATGGCCGATGGAGGCACACGGTATGTAAATGACACTATCGATACTGGTGACCTGACTAAAAAGGTTGGAAGTGCTGCAAGTATCCAATCACATTATGGCGTCTGGGGTGCCATGGGATCAAAGGCGGGTGGTGAGGCTATTCGCGAGTAAGTTGATTAGCTCAGCTTGCCGCAGGTTCTTAGCCTGCGGCAAGCTTTATTGATGCACCATCTTTTTTTCAGGGAAAGAGAACAATGAACAAGAAAAACCTTCTATGTTGCTTAACGGTATGTTTGGCCAGTATTTCTGTGACAGCCTTCATGGGCTGCGGTGGTCCGAAGTGGCCGCCAACGTATAAAAGCACGGGTGCAGTAACGCTTGACGGAACTCCGGTTGAGCGTGCAACAATCACTTTTTATCCTCTTGATGGACAGAAGCCAGCGAATGCAACAACTGATACAAACGGAAACTATGAACTGACTTCTTTTAATGCCGGTGACGGAGCAACTCCGGGAGCGTTTGGTGTAGCAATTCAGAAATTTCCGGCTATTGAAATAGAGACAATTCCGGGTGGTACGCCCTATGACGAATCGATGAATACAGATGAGGGTCCTGCGCCAGGGTCTGAGGATGACCCGTTAAATGAATTGCCGGAAAAGTACAGTGATCATGAAAAGTCAAAGTTGTCTGCAACCGTTACTCCTGGCGGTGAGAATGTTTTCAATTTTGAATTGATATCAAAGTAGGTTTCTAAATTGTGCCAAAGTTCACTGGGTGGAATAGCTTTTCCCCAGTCGCTGTGGAATACTATGAGAATCTCCGTGCTCGTTGTATGTTTCCGTGTAGCTCATTATGAAAAAAATCGCTGTACTTGTTGTGATGTGGTGCTCCACATTTTCCTTTGGTGATGAGCCAAGCCGGGACGTTGCCTACGACACAAAGCATGAGCGAGATGTGCTGGACTTCTGGCCCGCGGTGGCTACAGACGGACCAGCGCCCGTGTTTGTCTGGTTTCATGGAGGAGGTTTTCAGACTGGCGATAAAAGCGAGTTTGAGAAAAATAGGTCCGCAATGCTCCAGGCCTATCAAGACGCTGGTTTTGCGGTTGCGAGTTGTAACTATCCTCTGTTGAGTGAGGACGTTGACCATCTTGAAATCGCACGACACTGCGCCCGAGCGATTCAGTTTTTGCGGAGCCAATCGAAAGACTGGGAGATTGATGGAGCACGTATCGTCTGTGGCGGAGCCTCTGCCGGAGCAATTATTAGTGAATATCTGGCCTACCAAGATGATTACGCAATGATTGAGAGTGATGATGAAGTGGCTCGTCTGAGTTCGCGTCCAAATGTTGTGGTAAGCCTCTGGCAACCGTGGCGAACGAAAGAAATTATCATCCCTCTCATGGAGACTGGGGAGGCCCCCGTTTTCTTATATTCGAACGCGCCGCCTCAAGACAAGATTCATCCGCCTTGGGCAGCGGACGTCGTTTATAAGAAGGCGCAAAAGCTCGCTATTCCTACCTTAATGTATGGTGGTGATCAAAATCAGCTGCCAAAAGTTGACGCTGACACGACATGGCTTGAGCAGTCAGTTGAGTTTTGTCAGAAACATCTTGACGGAACGAGCTCAGGTGACGCTCAGTGAATTGCTTGCGCTATCTGCTCAAGTCGATCTGCAAGCGTTCGAGAGCAAGACATGCCCTGCTCCCATAGTCTCCAAAGGTCTGTAACAGCTCCTGGACGACGGGTAATTGCTGCGAGGGCAGCACCGAAACGATGCATTGATGACTGTGGCTTGCTAAGTCGGCTGACTTCTGGAGGAAGCGTCTCTTCGGAAGTATCAGAGATCGCACGTACGGATAGGAATTGAACATCCGCGTCTTGTGTGACGAGGGCAACCGCGGCAGATTCCATGTCAACAAGATCGGCATACGTTTTTTCGCGTAGTTGAGCTTTTTCTTCTTTCGAAGTGATAACTGAATTAACAGTGATAAGAGTGGTATTTGAATTCATGATTTTTCCAGCAGGCCACGGAATCTGATCGCCGTGGCCGAGCGTGTGGATGCATTGATGGTTGTCGTCAAGAATTCTGTCTGGAACAAGAACGGTGCCACGTTCAATGTCTGGTGCCAATGCACCGGCAAATCCGGCAGAAATCAAGGTATGGGGTTGGTGGCCGTCGATGATGAGTTGTGCAGACCGTGTAGCTGCCTCTCGGCCGACTCCGGAAATTGTCCAGACGATCGGGTGATCAGAGATATGCCCCTCGAACATGACACACCCCTGCCCCTGATATTTTGTGGTGCCACAAACGCGTCGTTCAAAAGTGTGGGCTTCAATAGGAAGCGCAAAGATGATTCCTAGTGGTTGTGCCTTTGATTCCGTATTGTTTGTTGTCATGGAAGTCATTCGTTATCAAGAAGCTAATGGTCTTCGTGCGGGCAACGTGACTCGCATTGCATTTGCTTTATGCCCTCTTACAAGGTCGAACTATTTTCTATTGTCTTGCCAATAAGCATAAGAATCGCGGCCGTGTAGGGTGAAGCGTGACCACGTGATGTGGCTATTCCCACTCAATGGTTGCCGGTGGTTTCGATGAAATATCGTACACCACACGGTTGACTCCCCGTACCTCATTGATGATTCTCGTCGACATCCGGCCGAGAACCTCGTAGGGAACATGGCTCCAATCGGCAGTCATGAAGTCTTCAGTTTCAACAGCACGAATGGCAAGAACATCTTCATAAGTGCGTGCGTCACCCATTACGCCGACGCTTTGTACTGGAAGCAGCACAGCAAATGCCTGAGCAATTTTGCGCATCAAACCAGCTCCCCGAAGTTCTTCAAGAACAATTGCATCGGCTTCACGAAGCGTGTCGAGTCGTGGTTTTGTGACTTCTCCAAGGCAACGAACGGCCAGTCCAGGACCAGGAAACGGGTGTCGCCAGACAATATGCTCTGGTAGTCCTAGGTTGATACCAAGTTGACGCACCTCGTCCTTGAATAGATCTCGGAGTGGCTCAATAAGCTCGAATTGGAGGTCATCTGGAAGTCCACCGACGTTATGGTGAAGTTTTATGGTCGCTGCTGGTCCATCTGTAGCAGCACCACTTTCAATGACGTCAGGGTACAAGGTGCCTTGAGCAAGGAAGTCAGCACCCTCAATTTTTGCCGCCTCGTCACCGAAGCAATCGATAAAAGTGGCACCAATACGGCGTCGTTTTTCCTGAGGTTCGGTAATCCCTGAAAGGATATCAAGAAATCTGTCTTCAGCTGGCACAACGTGAAGGTCTGTTTTGAAGTGATCGGAGAACTCTTCAATAACTGCTGCGGCTTCATTTTTGCGAAGAAGTCCGTTGTCGACAAGGATACACGACAGCTGATTGCCGATGGCTTTGCTGATCAGTGCTGCCACGACTGCTGAATCAACTCCACCAGAAAGGCCGCAGATAACCCTTTTGGAGCCCACTTGCTGGCGGATCGAATCGATGGCAAGTTCAGTAAAATCTTCAAGTCGCCATGTTCCATGACAACCACATTCACTCATTAGGAAATTTGCAAGAATGGCACTTCCGGCAGGTGTGTGAGTAACTTCTGGATGGAATTGTAGTCCAAATACAGGGAGTGTGCGGTGGCGGACTGCTGCCAACGGGCAGGTGGACGTCTTCGCAAGGGGTATGAAGTCATCGGAAACGGTAGTCACTTGATCCCCATGACTCATCCAGACATCGGTTGTTGTGGGGACTCCTGAAAAAAGTGAGTGTTCGACAATCACGTCGCACTGTGATCGGCCGTATTCTCGAGCTTCAGCACGGCCGACTTTCCCACCAAGTGCTTCGCAGGCGGCCTGCATTCCATAGCAGATTCCCAGAACAGGAACCCCAAGTGAAAAGAGACCTGGGTCACAACGTGGGGCATTGTGCTCGTAAGTGCTTGCGGGTCCACCAGACAAGATGATTCCCTGAGGCGCAATTTCAGCGAGTCTCTCAGCGCTGATATCGTGTCGAACAATTTCACAGTAGACATGCTGCTCCCGGACCCGTCGAGCAATAAGCTGAGCGTACTGGGAGCCAAAATCCAAAATAACCACTCGCTCTGCATTTACCGCTTGAAATGGCTTGTGTCCGACGGCAGGTGCTCCTTGTGGTGAACTCATCATGTTTCTTAAAATTCTCTACGTGGTCTTTTTTGAAAGCCCGCCAGTATACTCCTCTAGCCGGAGGAAAATACACCACTGTGGAAGTTCCCCGGCATCTGGAGTGGAAATGTGACCTGTCATGAGGTGATTTTGCCACGGAAAGGTCGCACTAAGGCCGTCTTTTGATGTGATATCTGGAGGAACTGGATGATTGCTTTGTTGACCAATGACGATGGAATATATGCACCAGGTCTGGCAGCACTTGAGGATGCAATAGCAGAGGACCATCAGATCTCTGTTATTGCACCATCGACTGAGCAGAGTGGTGTGGGGCACGGAATCACGTTCCTTTCCCCACTTACGGCAAAAGAAGTCCTTCGCGATGAGCAACGGCGTGGATGGGCGGTCGACGGAAGTCCGGCCGATGCTGTAAAGCTTGGAGTTTCAGAGATCTGTCAGCATCGCCCCGAACTTATCATCAGCGGCATTAACGCTGGTCTCAATGCGGGTATTAATGTGCTCTATTCAGGAACGGTGGCCGCGGCAATTGAGGGTGCCTTTTTTGGCATCACAAGCATCGCGGTATCACTTGAGTGGGATGACCATATGAACTTTGTACGTGCTGCTGAGATTGCACGTGGACTTGTGAAAAAAATAATCAGCTTCCACCCACCTCGCGGCAGCCTTTTTAATATCAATATTCCAACGGCATCTCTGCTTGGAAAAGCGGAAGTACGAGTTGTTCCTATGAGTGTTACTCGATACGGCGAGGCCTTTGAACGACGTGTCGACCCGCGGGGAAGGAATTACTATTGGGCGAGTAACGACCCACCGCCACCCCCATCTTTAAAAGAAAGCGATGTCACAGCACTCGCTGATGGTGTCATTACAATAACGCCGCTCGACTACGACCTTACCCATAGGAAAAGGCTGGAGGAACTGCAAGCCATGGAATTCTGATCAGTGCTTTCTGATCAGTGCTTTGAGTACCAGTTTTCTTGCAAGAGAAGAGGCAAGAGAAGAGGGCAGTAACCAATTTGTGATAACTCAGTGGGAACTTGCTGTATGGCAAATAAGCTTACAAGAATGAACTGCTGAAAATGTTGTAGCCCAACAACGGCGAATTCACCTCGAGGGAATACCCTGGCAGATACGGTGAATAGGCCCTAGCCAGAGTTTTTTTGCTTTGCATTTGCATTGGGCTTTTGCTTTGCATCTGCACTGCGCTTTTGTTTTGGATTTGCACTGGGCTTTGTTGTGGCTGTAGGCAGAGCCTTTGTGTTATTACTTGGCCCAGCATTACCTTGTCTCTTGTAGGGTCCAGCCTCATATGCCTTCATGACTTCAAGGGTGACTACCGTGAGCACGAATGTAACGAAAAGACTAATGCCTATCCAGAACCAGACACGCAGGGAGAGTCGTAAGAATGTCGTGCCCCACCATTCGTCGAAAGAGATGTCATCAGCATTCTGCTGTGCTTGTATCGCGGCAGCAGAACCCGCAGCGACACCGCTTGCCATGCCCAGAAAGTCATCCTCTTCGCTGTCCGTTTGATTTCCACCTGGTGTAGCCGTAGTGTTATGACCGGATTCATAAAGAAAGTCATCTTCTTCGTCCTCGTCCTCACCGTCCTCACTTGTATCCGAATTTCCGAGGAAGTCGTCATCGTCATCGGGGTTTTCGAAACTATCGGATGAATCAGCGTTTTTGTCTTCTGGAGCGCGGCGGAGCGAGCCTGATGTGCCGGGCGCAGAAATTTTTGCTTTCTTTGTGGGTTGCCGTCGTAGCCCAGTGATACTTGAGGAGTGTGACGTAGGAAGAGAGTCGCTGGTCCCATCAGGATTATCAGAGGATCGACGACGTAGTCCTGCAGGTTGAGGTCGGTCTTGTGAATGCTGGTTGAGCCATGCATCGAGTTGGCCTGCAACCTCACCCGCGGTTTGTGGTCTTGCATCTGGATGCTTTTCCATCATTCTGAAATAGAGATCAATGAGTGCTGAATCAAGGTCTGCGGGTGGCTGTTCAAGTTCATCTAGAGGGTTTGGAGCGGGCTCATTCCAATGTGCCTTGATTCGCTCAATGACACTCCCTTTTGCGAACGGAGCTCTTCCGACGATGAGATAATAAAGGGTGCAGCCGAGTGCGTAGATATCTGACCGGGGATCTGCAGATTGACTATTTTTTGATTGCTCGGGAGCAAGGTAGTCTGCGGTGCCGAGAACCTTTTCACCGTGCTGTTGTGTGAGTCCACCTTCTTTATCATCATCGGCACCAAGTGCAAGGCCAAGGTCGAGTATTTTGACCGTTCCCTTTTTGTCCAGCATTAAATTTGCAGGTTTGATGTCACGATGGACGAATCCCTCTTCGTGCGCGTACTGCAGGCCGCAGGCTGCTTGACGGATATATTCAACAGCATCCCGTACTGGGAGAGGTCCACTTTTTTTCACCTTCTGGTGGAGATCTTCACCTTCAATATAATCAAGAACGATGTACCAAAGATCGCCAGTATGTTCGAAGGCGGTAGCGCCGGCAATGTGGCTATGCCGAAGTTTGAATGAGGCCTTCGCTTCCCGCTTGAATCGGTCAAGGTATGATTTTTCATCCACCCTTTTGACGGGAAGGACTTTTATGGCAACTGGCAGATGCATTCCGGTGTGCTCGGCAAGATAGACACTACTCATACCACCTTTACCTAATTCATTGAGTAATTTGTATCGCTCAAGAAAAAAGCCCTTGTGCTTCCCTTTAAGGAGCTGTTTCAGATGCCAAGTCGTAATGAGTTTGGCGTCAATAAATGCGGCTGTTACATCGTTCGTCAAAGCCGCATCGAGAGTGCCTAAAGATGCGACTACATTATCAATTGCTTTTTTTTCTGCGAGCCCGCTCTTTCGCAGGAGATCGACAAAGTCCTTGATAGTAGAGGCAGACTGGCTCATTGGATTTGGCATGTAGATTGATGGATACGTATAACGTTATTGGATAGCACCATCATAGCATTCCATGGAGTACAGGAATGCAAGTCGTGGAAGGCCTAATTTTTATGGTGTTGTAGCACCAAGGAGCGTTATGAAAAAAGGAGTTGTTTTGTTTAGCCGAGAGGGTTGTCATCTCTGTGAGCGTGCTGAAGATCTTTTAGGAAGCTACTTTCCAGGATGCCTTGTTTTGGATATAGATTCTGATGAAGAGAATAGGCAGGTGTATGGAACCCGGGTCCCCGTGCTTCTTGTTGACGGAAAGGCAGTTCTCGAAGGGAAATTTGAAGAGGTGGAGCTATCAAGGGTGGTTCAGGCACTTACATCCCAAGACGAATGCCACGGTCGTTTAAATCACGAATAAGTTGCCGTGCCGTAGTAAAAATTTCTGCATCCCAGCCTATAGCTCGAGCTGCATCAACATTGGCAGTGAGATCATCACAGAAAAATATTTGATCAGCAGATACTTGCACTATTTTCTGAGCGTAGTGATAGATTTCTCTAGCTGGCTTTGCGACAGAGACTTCGTGGCTGAGCACAATAGTAGTAAACGCGTGTGGTAGGAGTGAGTACCGGCTGTTGCATAAATAATCCCAGTGTGGCTGACAGCTATTCGATAAAAGTCCTAAGCGAAAGCAGTTACGCTGAAGCGCTGCAAGTACCGGTATCATTTCTGCTTTAAGCGTGAAGATGTTTCCAGCCGCTGTACTAAAACGCTTTAAGGTTATCTCCGAAGAGAAATGGTTACAGAATGCGCTGTGCACCTCATGCCAGCTGAGGTGACCACTTTCAAGTTGTGGCTGAAGATTCTCTTTTGTGTAAAACCCTTCCACCTGAGAGAACGAAATTCCGGTTTCCTCAGCTATTTGTCGGAATCCTTTCGCGTAATCAAAAGACACCAGAACATTGCCAGCGTCTAGAAAGATGAACTGTGGTGGCCGCTTCATTAGGAAGGCTTTTCTCCTTCGCTAAGAAATTCTATTCTTCGCATATCTGCTTTTCTGGAGACCTTAGATGAATAAGTTAAATCGTTACAGTGCAAGAATTACCCAACCACGAGCGCAGGGCGCCTCCCAGGCAATGCTGCTAGGTACGGGCCTGACTCCGGAAGACCTGAATAAGCCGCAGATCGGTATTGCGAGCATGTGGTACGAAGGCAACACCTGCAATATGCATCTTGACAAACTCTCTGCAGCGGTGCGGGAGGGTGTTCTAGAAACCGGATTCGTCGGTATGCGGTTCAATACTATCGGCGTAAGTGATGGAATTTCGATGGGTACGGACGGAATGAGCTATTCATTGCCGTCACGAGACATCATTGCGGACTCTATTGAAACGGTCATGCAGGCGCAGTGGTACGACGGCTTGGTGGCGATTCCAGGGTGTGACAAGAATATGCCAGGGTGTTTGATTGCTATGGGTCGATTGAACCGCCCTGCTCTCATGGTGTATGGCGGTACGATTAAGCCAGGTCATCTCGATGATGGCACAACCCTCGACATTGTCTCAGCTTTTCAGTGCTACGGTGAGTACGTTGCCGGCCGCATTGATGACAATCGTCGAGCAGATATTGTGCGTCATTCATGCCCAGGTGCTGGTGCGTGTGGAGGTATGTATACCGCAAACACAATGGCAACAGCTATTGAAGCTATGGGAATGGCATTACCAGACAGTGCCTCGATTCCAGCCGAAGATGCCGCGAAGCTGGCTGAGTGCCGCCGTGCCGGTGTCGCAT
The DNA here is from genome assembly GCA_014238855.1 of Planctomycetota bacterium. Lineage (GTDB taxonomy): Bacteria > Planctomycetota > Planctomycetia > Pirellulales > UBA1268 > UBA1268. The sequence continues at coordinate 31,618 of JABAAH010000021.1, read as the reverse complement.
TGAAACACCTATTGGAGCGTGATATCAAGCCTCGAGATATTATGACCCGAAAAGCTTTTGAGAACGCGATGGTTGTTATTATGGCGATTGGTGGTTCGACCAACGCTGTGCTACATCTGATTGCCATGGCACGAAGTGTCGGTGTGTCACTTGAACCTTCAGATTTTCAAGCAGTCTCTCGGCGGATTCCTTATCTTGCTGATCTGAAGCCGAGTGGAAAGTTTGTTCAGGAAGACCTTCACTCGATTGGTGGCACAAGCGGACTTATGAAATACCTGCTTGATAAGGGGCTGCTCGATGGAGACTGCCTCACAGTGACAGGAAAAACACTTGCAGAAAATCTGGCTGGAAGTAAAGGTTTGGCAGAGGGACAAAAAATTATTCAACCAGTTGAAAATCCATTGAAGCCCACAGGTCATATCACGATCCTCACCGGCAATCTTGCACCTGGTACGGCCGTTGCCAAAATCACTGGCAAGGAAGGTTCATGCTTCTCAGGACCAGTGAGAGTTTTTGATAGTGAAGAAGACATGCTGGCTGCATTAGAGAATGGTGGCATTCATCGTGGAGACGTTGTGGTTATCCGCTATGAAGGGCCAAAAGGTGGGCCTGGAATGCCAGAAATGTTGACGCCGACGTCAGCGTTAATGGGAGCCGGCTTGGGTGCGGATGTAGCTCTTATCACGGATGGCAGGTTTTCGGGTGGATCTCATGGCTTTATTGTTGGTCACGTAGTGCCTGAGGCCTTCGAGGGTGGGCCGATCGCACTTGTCCAAGATGGTGATGTGGTCACGATGGATGCTGAGAAGGCAACTATCCATGTTGATGTGAGTGACGACGATTTTGCGGAGCGAAGAAGTCGCTGGGAACAGCCAGCAGCAAAGTCTGATCGCGGAATCTTAGCCAAATATATTCGTTGTGTAGCCCCCGCCTCGCGAGGATGTGTAACTGATGAATAGAGCAGTACTAGTTTGCGGACAGGGCTGGTGTTGGCTGATACTGTGGTACCGGTGCAACACCAAGTCGAGCCAAGACCTTGTCCAATATTCGTCGCTCAAGTAACGCGTCGCGTCCAAGTGGTATCCACCCGTCTGTTCGTGTTGGTGTTGCGACAGGTCGTGGCTGATCTCCTACACGTTGTCCCAGTACCGGGAGGGGCGTGCCGTAACGGTACAGTGAATCGTCATTTCGGAATGTCGCACCACCAGCAGTAGCGTGCATCGGTCTACGTAAATTCTCCAATTCTTTTCGGACAGCGACTTCTACTCGCCAACCTCCTGGATCCGGAATAAGGCGGATTGAGGCTGTGCGACGGATTGATTGGAGTGTGCTTTCAAGACGCTCCTGAAATCCAACTGAATCACCCCGCCAGGGTTCAAGAAGCGTAGCGCCAGTTTGAGGAAATGTTGTGATACGGCCCTCTGTCGGAATGCCTTGGGCAAAGACCACACGTTGCTCACTTCGTATTTTGAAAAAGTCATCAGTAGCGTTGACAAGTTGACACCAAACGACCTCAGCGGCGAGTGGTGGAATGAGTATCGAATTTGCTGGCATGACGGAAGGGCTTGGGTATACAGGACCGGTTGATTCTATGATGGTTCCGGCTGGAAGTGGACTTGCTGGGTCGTACGGCATCAGTGATGGACTGACCCGAATTGGCGGGGGCAGAGTTTGTTGTGCAGTCGCTGTGGAAGTGCAGACACACATAAGTGCTAGACCAAATGTGATGACAGCACGAAAATGATGAACGAACATGAAGCACCTGAGGACCAACTTAGACTTCAAAGTAAAGCTAAGTAAGAATCGTCAAATAGGGCTTCTGGCTCAAGGCCAATTTTATCGCTGGATACGGGTCTTCTTCGTGGAAATCAACTGCATTGACGGGCTCTCAAAGGAACGCGTGCATGCCCAGAGTTGTTCACGGATGTTGTGGAGTATTTCAAACAGACCCAAATTATTCAGCATGTAGTTGGGAAGCGAAATCTTCGAATTGTGTCATGAAATGATTGGTTGACGTGTGCATGTGATCACCTTGGGAGATGACCCGCAAGTTTTTCTTTTGAGGGACTCCACGTTCAGAAAGTATTGATTCGAACATATGCATTACAGGGCCGTACGCAATGATTAATTTATGCTCGTCCAGCTGCACTTCAAAAGGCTGGTCAGAGTGTAAGACCGCAATGCTGGTGCAGCCATCATTGAGGAGCAGATTCTCGAAGTTCCAGAGTTGACTTTCCAGGAGAATACGTTCGATACCCTCTCTCCGATATTCTTGTGGGCGACTTTTTCGTTCATGAGATGATTCAAGAACAACATCACAGGTGTCACCGAGTGATTCAATGAGTTGAAGGAATGTATCGAAGAGTCTCTCGCTTGAAACGGCAGCAACAATAGCCGGCATATTGTCACCACTCATTGGGTCGCTGTACGAATCATGTCGGTATCCTGCCTCCGGTACGATACCAAGTTGCCATGCAGGTCGTATTGCCTCGGTAAGTGTGAAATGGCCGTACCGGCGTCTTGCTAAGTGTGCTTCAAAGGTTGCTTTATCAGGGCTCGCAAGAGGATTTGCGATTTCATCAGTAGAGGAATTCTTGTTAGAAATATATTGTTCGTAGTGCATGGCAGAGGGGGGCAATGTTTGGCTTTATAGCGGTTGAAATAGAAAGGATTACGTGAGTTCGACGTGCCGTGTATGATGGAAAGATGAAGAAGACAACAGTTACTCAAACGTAGGCCATGGTTTTTGTCCGCGTCGGTTCCCGGAACAGCAGTGCCGCTTAAATAGTTGCTTTGTGCTTAACTAATACCGGTTTTCCGTTGTTGCCTGCATAATCCGAACTCCCCCCACGGGGTGCTAAACCATGTTGTGTGGAGTTTGGTAGCGGTGGCACAACCCATTGTGTGTTTGTTGTGAGTATAGATCGTGACGTTTGGACACTAAATTTCCGTTGGAAAAGTTACATCAACAAAGGCAGGAGAGGTTCATGGAAGGGAAAATCGTTCAAGCGGGTATCACTTTTGATGACGTACTGCTGATTCCAAGGTTTTCAGCGGTGGTGCCGTCAGAGGTTGATGTCAGCACACGACTTACACGGTCTATTTCGCTGAACATCCCTCTTCTGAGTTCACCGATGGACACCGTGACTGAAAGCGCGATGGCAATTGCACTTGCTCAGGAAGGTGGATTGGGTGTCATTCATAAGAATCTGTCGATTGAAAGACAGGCAGATGAGGTTGACAAAGTGAAGAGGACAGCAAATGGAATTATTGCTGACCCTGTAACATTGCCGCCAACAGCAACTGTCGCACGTGCTCGAGACGTCATGTTGCAGTCAAATATCTCGGGAATACCAATCACAACGTCGGGTCAAAAACTTGTTGGGATAATCACGAAACGCGATCTTCGGTTCCTTGAACACGGGGACACTCCAATTGCTGAAATCATGACTCAGAATGGGCTAGTGACGGCGACTGGCACAGTGACGCTTGATGAGGCAGAAAAAATCCTTATGGCAAATAAGGTTGAGAAGTTGTTGCTGGCTGACAGTAATGGAGTGCTTACCGGCCTCATCACTATAAAAGACATCGACATGTTGAATCGTTTTCCAAACGCTTGTAAAGACGTTCAAGGACGATTGCGAGTCGGTGCTGCTGTTGGTGTGTTTGATTTTGAGAGGGCAGAAAGCCTTATTTCCAAGGGTGTTGACGTACTTGTTGTCGATTCCGCACACGGGCATTCGAGCAACGTGATGGAGACCGTCCAGGAAATCAAGAAAAGATGGGACATCCAGGTCATTGCAGGAAACGTGGCAACCCGGGAAGGCTGTCGCGATCTTTTGAAATCTGGTGCAGATGGGATCAAAGTTGGGATAGGTCCTGGGTCGATCTGTACTACACGGGTTATTTCTGGTGTTGGTGTTCCACAGATCTCTGCGGTCTGGGAAGCCTCGCAAGAAGTAGCTGGTACGGATGTTCCGATCATCGCTGATGGAGGTATTCGCTACTCGGGAGACATTACCAAGGCGCTTGCTGCTGGGGCCAACTGTGTCATGGTTGGTGGTTTATTAGCAGGTGTTGCGGAAAGTCCCGGTGAGACTGTGCTTTTTCATGGCCGAACTTTTAAGTCGTACCGTGGCATGGGATCGTTGGGAGCAATGGTTCAGGGTTCGAGTGAGCGGTATCGCCAAAAGCAAGATGGGCGGAGTTCGGACAAACTTGTTCCGGAGGGTGTGGAAGGTCGTGTGCCTTTCAAAGGTTCTCTGAGCGTGTTTGTTTACCAGCTCGTTGGCGGCCTCCGGGCCGGGATGGGCTATTGTGGAACGCAAACAATTGAAGATCTTCGGCGAGATGCCCGATTTATACAGGTATCTGCTGCAACTGTTCGAGAAAGTCATCCCCATGACATTGCTATCACACATGAAGCGCCAAACTATACGATGGATTCTGACGACTAAAAGGAAAGCCACTCTTTGTGGTTCTGTTCTTTGGTTGGTGGCGACACTGGCCGGGAGTATTATGCTGAGTGGCTCAGCCGTAGCAGATGGTTGGCAGGATTTTTCACCAGACGCAAAGTCTGCTGTCCGTAACGCCATGTTCACGAAAAGCAATGCAGCCTATGAGTCAGCGACTGAGTTGACCGATGCGGATAAGTCTTCCCTGCTTGGAAAAGATATTCGGCTCGCGTCTTCTGAGATTCCCAGTAATTGCCTTGAACTTGCAGATGATTGTCAGGAAGAACTTGGTAAATTGCGAGCCGACACACTTGCTTCAATTAATCTGGACATTCACGTCATAGGCGTAGCAGGAGATGATTTTCCCTGTGAATGTCGGCTTGAGGGTGAGGATTGGGAGCCCCGTCAGTTTGCGAATACGACCATGACCTGGAAAGCAGCTGGATATTGTCATAAGCCACTCTATTTTGAACAGTGGAACTATGAGCGATATGGCCATGCGGCACATCCAGTCGCCGCTCCTTTTCTTTCGGCAGGCCATTTCTTTGTCTCGGCTGCATTTCTTCCGTATAAAATGGGTGTCGAATTACCTTGGGAGTGCGTATATCCTCTTGGCTACTATAGGCCAGGTGATTGTGCACCCTGGACGGTACCCGCCCCAGCAATGAGTCTTCGGGGCGCCGCTCTGGAGGCAGCTGCACTGACTGGGGCGTATTTCATACTGCCTTTCCCCGGCCCTGGGTTCTGACACAGGTCGTGTAGCTAGTTTTTTGTCACAGTGGCAAGATATGCATACCGACTGTGGATTGATTTGAAATCAACCGTACAGCCTTTTTGCTCCGACATGGCGGATATGGCTTTATGAAGTTCTGGCCGGTAGTGAACATGGAAAAGTGATAGCCACTTTTTTAGTCCTCGGGCAAAAAGAGTGGGCAAGTCGCCCTGATCCCAGAAGTCTACGATCAGAAGTTTTCCACCTGGCTTTAAGTTTCTAAAAGCCGCCTCGAGTGCCCCAGGCCACGTCGGCACCATAGAGAGACAATAGGAAAAGAAAATGGTGTCAAATGGTTCCTCACGGCCAAACATTTTCACCCCATCAAGCTCCTCAGCTAGGCCTTGCCGAAGCATAATTGGAGGATTATTGTTGTACGGCAGTGCCGCAGACGCGATGCTGCTCGTAGCAGTTTCAAGCATCTCGTGAGAGGCATCAAGACCGTACAGTGCTCCTGTGGATGATCGTTTACCAAGCTTGATCAAATTACGAGCAGTGCCACAGCCAACTTCAAGAGTTGCTGTGTCTGGCCCAGTCACGACCTTCTCGAGCAGTTGGTCCCTGCCTAGAAGGTAATATCGTCGTGTCAGGTCGTAGATATGCCGTGTGAAATGGTACATGCTGTCCATTGCGACGGCTTGATCGTGTCCCGCGGACAATTTGTTATTGGAAGAAGAAATCGGTGGCTGGTGCGATGAATCAGTTTCTGAAAGATCGGTCATTGATTTTCCGTAGCAGCAACCTTGTTGTAAATATGGAACATGCCGTATATCGCTGAACGGTCTTGTTCATGGAGTCGGCGTGCCTCTTCCTTGTTGCAGCGGAATTGAGCAGCGGTCTCTGGTGAGAAGGCCTCGTCGACAGGCGATTTTTCACCGGCAGTCCGGAAGATGACCCGCGTGTCATCTGCACCAACCTTCGCAATAAGGCTCCACAATTCATCTATTACTTCAGGTGGCATCCAGTCTTGACTGTCGAGCAGAATAAATCCGTTCAGTGAATTTGGTTCAGCGCTTTTCAGATAGTCTCCAAGTGACGCAACGTGTGTTTCAACACGGTCGACCATTTCGCGGAGCGTTTGGTAGTTCTCTTCTTTGAGGTAGTCCGGCAGGGCTTTTCGGTTTTCGTGGTCATACCTTCGTCCAAATGCTTGCCACGTAAAATAGTTGTCCTCTAGTGAAAAACCGCAGGCAAGTCGACGTATCCTTTGCTTGTAAGTGTCGAAAAGTTTCTGTCCACTGCCCCCTGATTCCTCGAGCATTGCGGCGTGCTGGCTTGGCGGAATGCCGAGACTGTAAACAGCTACGGGCTGCCTGCCCATCCATCGCACAAGCCGATTGTTGAAAAGCGGCCCAAAGTATTCGTCAAAAATCTGTTCCTGCTCAGCGATTGAATGAGCACGTAAAAGTTTGGCAGGATCTCTTCCCATACGGCGTGCAAGACCGTGGATAACGCGAAAGAATTGTCCGAGTTTGGCCTGGTTGTAGAGCCCGCGTTTAAAGTAACTGATTCGCTTAGGACCGATGGTCTTTCCTGGCCAGTCACTCGATTCCCAGAAGGCACGTGTTTCGGAGTCGAGATGTTCGCGTATGTATTTCTTGTAAACGGCAATATTATCTTTGTGTTGGCCGTATCCAAAAAAATTATAAAACGTTTCGTAGTCAGGAAGATGTTTTACTGCTGCAAGTTTGAGCCGCGTGAGGCACATGTGATTTGCATTAAGATCGACGGCAACAATTTTCTTCGGTTTGTGGACCAAGTAGTTTAATACATTGCAACCACCACTGGAGATTGTCAAAAGACTCGATTGAGGGCCAATCTGCAGAGCCTCGGCGTCAACACGCGGATCTTCCCAGATTTGATTGTAGACAAACCCCCGAAACCAAAGAGTGAACATTCGCTCGAGAAGGCCTCTCTTGCTTGCCAGTCGATGGTGGTGAACGGCCTTTTTTAAATTAGCACCTGTCTTGGGGCCACTAGTAAGGGTCGTCATCAGCGGGTATTTTTCCTGCAAGAATAGGCAATAGCAATCTCTCTTTGGCCGCAACGTGAAGCCATGGGACTCGACGCTAGTGTAGCGGAGAAATACTGGATTCGTCGATGGAAGGCTGCAAAATGCCAAACCAGTGACAAAAAAAGGCAATGACTCGTTGCCTAGCTAGCGTAGGGCCGCTGCTCCACGAGTGGCGGAACTGTTTTCCGTAGGCTGCACGGTGCGGTTTATTTCAGCCATGAGCTGCGCGTTCAGTTCACTAAGCTCAGTTCGTAGTTCCAGGACTCTTGTTCTTGTTGCACGAAGATTTTTCTTTAACGTGCCACCTCTGGCTTCCAGCTTAGCCAGAGCACCCTGTGCAAATTCATTGTCTTCTTTCCATGCCTCGCGATCCTTTCGTAATCCGTCAGCGGTCTGTTTTTTGCGGTCTCTTTCTCGTTCGGTTGCTGCTTTCGCCAGTCCGATTTGATCTGTCATGTTATCGATTTTCGAAAGTTCTTGGAGCAGGTCTCGCCTCATTCCCTCAAGCCCACCTGAGGTAATAGGACCGGCGGAAGTGTTAATTTCAGTGCCAAGCAATGCCGTCAGAGCATCAAATGAAAGTTCCTTGCTACTTGGAAGATCTTCATAGACAGCTATTCTTGGATTTTTTGCAGCACGGGTGAAGATCGCCCAGTCTTTCCATGCCGCAAGATCGTGAGCATCCGGTGTCGTCAAGGGAGCTATTGAAAGAGAAAGAAGGTTTCCTTCTCGCTGGCCCACCTCTTCGATACTGAAGATACCGAGAAAGCCCTGCTCGTCATCTGTCTCGAGATTGAAGAGAGCTAGTTCAGCGCCTGTATTGACTGGTTTTTCAGAGTCTCCTGCGGAAAGAATGAGTCGTAGTGCTCCATTGCCTACAGCTTTATAGAGCCCACGGTTGGTGCCTTCTGGTTCTACTTTCGGTGGCGTGAAAAAAGCGCTTAGCCAGTGTCGATTCCGCCACGTTTCTAATCGTGCTTGCTCTCGTCGCTTTTGAATGATTGCTGTGTTGAGTCCTGCAAGTGTCTCAGTAAGGACGTTATTGATACCTGTTTGGTCAAGTACTTCAATTCCGAGTTCCTTTGCCCTGGGCGGAATTTTTTCAGGGTCATTAACGACTACGACATCGATATTGCTTCGAATGGTTTTTGAATTACTTAATATGCCACCGAGTTGAAGAATCTTTTGCTGAAGTCCGTCTGATTCCGCATTAGATGAGTCAGCGTCAGAACTGTCGGAAATATAAAAAATCTTGCCAGCGTAGTCACCGAAAGTTGTTGTAAGAATCTGGGCGTTCAGGTTGCGAACTTTTTCTCGCCACGCCCGCTCACGTTCTCCGACGCGGCCAGCAAGAAAAATAAAACCTGCCGTTGTAACCAAGACAAGCCATGCGAAGACAAGTGTTGTGCGGTTAATGCCTTGCCGTCCGAGCACGAGCGCAACGGCTCCTGCAAGTAGAAGAATGATGATCAGGCCAATAAACACGTAATCCATAAAAAGGGCTCCGCCCGGGGGTAGACGCAGTATAGCCATCGCCCCGGGTTCGAGATCGAGAGCAGTTTTTCCGAAAAAGTCTTCGTTTTTTGGCAACAGACATGCGATTTCGTGTCGCCAAATGGCAACACGAAATCCCCCGTGGTGATGGTTTGAAAATCTTGAACAGGCAGATTGCCCACGTTTTTCAAGGTGCGAAAGCTATTTCCTGCAGTTTTCGCGTTCCCAAAATGGTCGCGCGGCATGGGGCGTGCATCAATGTATCCCCAGCCGTTGTTGTTACGGCCATTGTTACCTGTTTGACCTGATTTCCTTCCGGTGCCAACCACGAGAGAATTTTTATGTCGCGACCCCTCCAAGTTTCATCAAATCGTAATAAAACTTGCCGCAGTAGTACTAGTCAGGCAATCGATGATCCAATTCGCCTATACCTGCTTCAGATGGGGGGGATTCCTCTTTTGGATCGTGATGGAGAAGTCGAAAGTGCCCAACGGATTGAATTGTGGCGCAGGCGTTATCGTCATGAATTGTTGGGCAATGATTTTGTACTTCGGGCGGCTGTGAACCTTCTTGAGCGGGTCAAGGCCGGCACCGTGCGGCTCGATCGCACACTCGAGGTTTCTGTGACGAACACAGATGAAAAAAAACGTCTTCTTAAACGCTTGGGGCCAAATTTAAAAACGCTCCGGAGGATCATTTCTGAAAACAAGAAGCTTTTCCGTCAGGCAACTTCAACCACATACGGTTTATCAACCCGTCGTAAGACATGGAGACAATTAGTGCGGCAGCGAGGCAAAGCGGTACGACTTGTTGAAGAAATGCGTTTACGGATTCAGAAGTTCGATCCGATGCTTAAGCAACTTCGTGAATTTTCCGAACGGGTGAGAGAGGTTGGTGTGCCGGAACGGAGGCAAATTTTTGTTGGATTAGGTGAGACACGGCGAACACTTAGGCGACGGCTCAATCGGATAGGAGTATATGAAAAAAAATATGATGCCGCAAAACGTCAGCTGGCGGCTGGTAATCTGCGACTCGTCATTTCGATTGCGAAGAGGTATCGAAATCGGGGGCTCGCTTTCCTTGATCTTATTCAGGAAGGTAACGCAGGACTCATGAGGGCAGTCGATAAGTTTGAACACGCCCGAGGATTCAAGTTTTCAACATATGCGACATGGTGGATTCGTCAGGCCATAACGAGAGCGATTGCCGACCAAAGTCGTACCATTCGAATGCCTGTTCATATGGTTGATGCGATGGGGAGATTGCGGAATCTCTCACGGGATTTTCTACAAGAAAATGGTCGTCAGCCAAGTGTTGAAGAACTGGCGGAATGCTCCGGTATGTCCCTTGAAGATGTTTGTTGCATTGAGCGGATGGCGCACCGCCTTGTTTCACTTGACCAGCCGTTAGGTGAGAGTGAGGAAAATGCCGCCGGTGACTTTGTGCGTGATAGTCATGAAGAAGATCCTCTGCGGGGTATGAATCAGCACGCTTTGCAAGCTTCTTTAGGAAAGGTTCTCGATGAACTTTCCTATCGTGAACGGGAAATTCTTCGGCTTAGATTTGGGCTTGCTGATGGATACAGCTACACCTTGGAAGAGGTGGGCACTATTTTCGGAGTGACGCGAGAACGAGTTCGACAAATCGAAGCAAAGGCCGTCGAAAAGCTGCGACAACCAAGCTTTTACGCCGATCTCGCAGGCTTTGTCGATGACGGACTTGTTGAAAAGGTGGGGACTCTTGGGCCGCACCGAGGTCGTGGCACCATTGACACTCGGTCGAGGCCAAACCACCGGCTTGCAAAGGCTATGCCGACTTTGCCTCATCGAGTGCCTGTTGGAGTTTCTCCTTCGACTGAACTCCCATGAACTGCTGCACGAGTTGCCCACCCTTAAAAATCATGATTGCTGGAATGCTGGATACGTTGTAGTTCATAGCAAGACTACCATTATCGTCGACATTTACCTTACCAACACGGAATGTCCCGGTGTTTTCTGAAGCAAGTTCTTCGATAACGGGTCCGATCATTCGACAAGGTCCGCACCAGGGAGCCCAAAAGTCGACCAAAACCGGCACATCTGAATCAAGGACATCTTGCTGAAAGTTGGCGTCGGTAAACTCCATGGCGTTTCCCATTGTTTGCTCCTTTTGGGGAATAGGGTGTTGGTTCGTGGTGCGGGTCAAGCAGCATCCGCTACTCTGTCCATCCCACGTATTTCGAATGCCTTAAGAGTATAGCAGGATACATATTTTTTTTCGCGAGCGGTTGAGAACTTTTGTGTTCTTTGTGTGGCTGTATCATGTCTGGTGCATAAAAAAGAAAGAAATGTTCATGGGAAATAAAGAAACGGGTGCTGAGCCCCATGGTTGGGTCGTGAATCGTGGTTCAGGCGGTGAAGTGCAGGCGGCTGTGGGTCCTCTGCCCGACAGCCCAGGCAGTCAGTCTGTTTGCATTGATGTCGAAGCTGCTGGTTTCAATTATAAAGATGCTCTCGCATGTGAAGCTCACCCGGGTGTCGTAAGAAAATTGCCGCTTGTACCCGGTATAGACGTTGCAGGAAGACTTCGTTCTTCGTGTGGAGATTATGCTGCAGGGACAGCCGTTGTGGCGACGGGAAACGGACTTGGCGAGACAATGTCGGGTGGCTTTGCTACTGAGGTTTGGGCTCCACCGGCGGCAATTCTAAAAAGGCCACCGAATCTCTCTGCGGTTGCTGCGATGGCCATGGGTACAGCAGGCCTTAGTGCGATACTGGCCGTTGAGCGGCTTCAGTCGGTGATAAATTGGGATTACCAAGCACGAATGCAGGGCGATGAGAGGCTTCCCTGGCTCATCACAGGTGCCAGTGGTGGTGTGGGCATGCTCGCAGTAGCAGCGACTGCACTGGCTGGGTTTCAGGTAATAGCCTGTACTCGCAAAAATTCACTCTCGAACACTTTATTGTCACTTGGTGCATCAGCAGTGCAATCTCCTGAAGAGGCTCTTCCTGCCGATAAAAAGCCGTTATCGAGTGCTCGATATCTTGGTGTTATCGATACGGTGGGCGGAGAGCTGCTCGCTAATATTCTTCGAGTGGTTGCGGCTGGGGGGGCGGTTGCAAGTATAGGAAACGCCGGTGGTGTCGCGATTCCAACAACTGTTTATCCTTTTATTTTGCGTGGCATAACATTAGCGGGCATTGATGCAGCTGGGCTTCCTTCACGGGAAAAACGGCAAGCGCTTTGGGCAAAGTTAGCTGTTCTCTGGCCGCTTATGAATAGTGCATTTCCGGTTCGGCACATTGGTTTCCAGCAAATAGGTGCATGGGCTGCTGAAATGAGGTCTGGTCGTATAAAGGGTCGCGCCGTCGTGATTCCACAGGAAGAAGTCAGGAGTGAGCATGCACACGATTAGTCTGAATCGGGTGTGGGAGCGATATGTCCTCCAAGATGAGTCTTTCGTGTGGGTTCGTTGGTTTCAAAAGCCCTCAAATATCGATTCTGGGGAGCAGGTTTATCTTGTAGCAGAGCCACTGTTTCTGGGGCGGATGTGGCTCAATGAAAATCCTCTTCGGGACTTGATGGATGAAGAACATCGTGTGTGTATTTCCGAGGCGTTGCGTCAGCGAAATAGTCTTGCTTTCTGTCAGTCTGATTCGTCTGACAGAACCAGTATGGACTGGATGACCGATGTGATATCCGGTCGGTTTCCATCTGAACGAATTGACTTGCCAATAAATTTTGGAAAGGTTGTCTTAAAAATCGACTAGGAGTTGGTACATTTAGTTTTGTGAGAGCGGTACACCAAGTCATGAGAGACGAAGTGGTTTCTTATAAGCCATTTTACAATAATCAACGAGAGAAGAGGCAAGCATGTCGGTCATTCGAGTTGGAACCACGACTGATTACGCAGCAGGATGGGAAAATGTATTCGGTGGTGGGACCGCCCCAGGTAGGAAGTCCTCAGCCGAAAAGCGGCGTTCGAAGAAAGCTGCAACTACGAAAAAGCGAGTTGTGAAAAAGACGAAAATCGTTAAGAAAAAGGCAACCGTGAAAAAAGCAACTGCGAAAAAAGCAAAAAGTGCGGCAACACGGAAGCCGGCAGCTACAACGACAAAAAAAAGTACAAAGAAATCGGTAGTGAAGAAGTCAAAGAAGAAGAAGAGCAGAAGTCGACGGTAAAGTGCAACTGACGTTTGATATTTTTTGAGCGTTCGACGAGACGTTAGGTGACTGAGCGTGCCAGTGCGGAGGAACGAGCTGCCGCCGCCGCCACAGCATCTGCGAGAGCACCTCTGACGCCTTGTCTCTCCAATACCGAAAGACCAGCAACGGTTGTTCCGCCCGGGCTGCTTACCCGATCCTTAATGACTGCTGGATGATCTCCAGTTTCAGCAATCAGGGATGCTGTGCCAGCAAATGTCTGGACAGCGAGATCAAGGGCGAGTTGTCGGGGAAGACCCGCTTGTACGCCACCATCGGCAAGGGCATCGATAAGAAGTGCCACGTAGCCAGGGCCGGAGCCGGAGACAGCGGTGACAGCATCGAGCATTGATTCCTGAACTTGATGAACTACCCCAACTGTTGCAAAGAGTCTCTGGATAATGTTTACGTCGCTCGTCTTAAGGTCCGGCGGAAATGTGATTGCCGAAACGCCTTGACCGATAAGGCATGGTGTATTTGGCATAACTCGGACGATACGAGATGTTTTTAGTGCGTGAGAGAGCCAGGAAGTTGGCAGGCCGGCAATAATTGAAATGATTATTGTCTCATCTTGAACAGCAGGCTGTACCTCTTCGCACAGGTCAGCTGCGTGTTGCGGTTTTACCGCAAGAATGACATATCGAGCAGCCTGCGTAGCCTCAGTGGCTGTCTGTGTCATTCTCACGCCTGGAATAGCGTGCACGAGGCTCTCTATTGATGCCTCGCTGGGGTCATAGGCGATAATTTCAGACGGATCACACTCTCCTGAGTTGCAGAAACCCTGAGCGAGTGCTTTTCCCATCTGCCCTGCCCCGATGAGTGCGATTGAAGTTTTGAGCGGTGACATGCTAGAGAATCCTTACGGTTGTATTAGTGCTTTGTGTTTTCAAGAATCGCTGCTTCGATACCCTCAATCTTGAGGGTGCTTACGTAAAGCTGACTTGTCGGTTTCTTGCCGGCCTCGCCCTCGCGACTTGCAGTCCACATGAGTGAGTTTCCGTCCGGCGAAAAGACAGGAAGGACGTCTGCACCTGGGTGGTCAGTGATCCTTACGAGATCGCTGGACCTTTGAAAAGTTTTGTCGGTTTCAAACTTTACGATCCAGAGGTCATAGTTGGGCCGTGCCGTGGGATCAGAATGATCTGCGCCCGTCCAGATCAGCCAAGGTTTTGTTGGGTGCCAATACGGTGCCCAATGAACACTCCGTCCTTTCGTGAGGGCAACGTCGCCTGTTCCATCAGCTCTCATCACATGAATCTGTAAAAGGTCTTTTTCTTGTCGGTCCGTTCGGTACGCGATCCATTTGCTGTCTGGAGAAAAGAAGGGGCCGCCGTCGTAGCCGGGCTGATCTGTCAGTTGTTTCACGTGGCTGCCATCTGCATTGGCAATGTAGATGTCGGGATCACCATCTCGGTCACTGACGAAAAGAAGCTGCTTTCCATCTGGTGAAAAAGAACACTCGGCGTCATATCCAGGGGTGTCCGTAAGTTGTATGAGTGGGGTCGGGTGTTCCAAATCAGCAATAAATAGATCCATATGAGGGTCAAAGTCCCATTGGTATCGCCGTCGCCTGCCCGTTCGGGCATCTTCTCTGACTTGTGCCATCGCTTTCGCTTCGGTTTCGTCGACCTCGGGGTCAAGGTGGCTGGAAGCGAACAGCAATTTCTTTCCATCCGGAGTGAACCATGCACATGTGGTGCGTCCGTGGCCCGTGCTTACCCGGATCGGTTCCGAGATTCTCGGGGCAGAGCGCAGGAATGGTTGAATAAAAATCTGGTAGAAGGGCTTGTCGGTCGGGATGCCTTGGTAGCAAATTCGGCTCATATCATCAGAAAAGTAACCTTCTCCGGCCTTCTTTAGGCCTGAGGTGATGCGGACAGGCTCTGAAAGAAACCTGTTTTCATAATCAGAAGCAAAAGCCGGGAAAGCTACGAACAGAACCACGGCAGGCAGTTGAATGACAAGCTTTGACCGCATGGAAGATATGGTTTGAAGGGATATCACGCTTTGAACTCCAATGAAATGGCTGTAGAGACGTAGTCGAGGTTGAAGAATTTGTCCAAACTAGAGAACAGTATAGAAATCTAGAGAGCAGGATAGATATTTGAAAAATGTATAGGAAAAAGAGTATAGAAACAGTTTAAGCACTCGGTACTGGAGAACAGTTTAGAACACCCATGAAGATTTATACAAAAACAGGAGATGCGGGACAGACGGGCCTGTTTGGTGGGCCTCGCGTGACCAAAGATCACGCGCGTATCGAGGCTTTCGGGACGGTTGATGAACTCAATAGTCATCTTGGAATGGCACGGACCCACGCTGCGGCTGAGCCGTTTGACAAATTATTCCGACAAGTTCAGTGCGATCTGTTTGAGCTAGGTGCCGAATTAGCGACTCCTGGAGAGCATGAGGAACGGATAAAAGTACGACAGGTTCAGGTGTTAGAAAATGCTATTGATCAATACGAAGAAGAACTTGAGCCACTCACTAATTTTATTCTGCCAACAGGAAGCCCACTTGCTGCGTCATTACACGTTGCCCGGACCGTGTGTCGTCGTGCGGAACGACGTGTTGTTACGCTGGCGGGTCGTCTTGAGACAACAGTGCCTGCGAATGCCATTGAATATCTGAATCGTTTAGGCGACCTGCTGTTTGTGTTAGCTCGAACTGTGAATAGGAAAGCAAATGTAGTTGATGACCCATGGCACCCTTCATGAGCAACTCATCCACAAAGAGGATGGCCGGTACGATGCTTAGGACTTCGGTTGGAACTGCCGCAACCTTGCTCAAGGAGGTTTCACAAGAAATTAAGATGCGGCATGCATCTGGTGACGATGGTTTAGCGCTCTGTCAATTACGAACCAAAGCAGTTGACCAGGCTGTACGAGCAATCTGGGCGGCGATTCTTGAGGAACTGCCAGAGAGCGATCGGAATGAAGTGAGCAGGCGTGTGACCGTTGTCGCACACGGTGGATATGCACGTGGTGAAATGACACCGGGGTCAGATGTAGACCTTATGGTATTACACGACATCACGGCAGTCTCTGACGGTCCGTCGCTATCTGCCGAAACCACAGGCCTAGGCAACGTGTTTGCAGATGTTGCTCGGCGGCTTTTGCAAGATCTTTTTGACGCAGGGCTTGAGGTTGGACAGAGCGTTCGAACGATAGGTGAGGCAATCCAACTGGCTAGTTCAGATGCGACAATTTTTAGCTCTTTGCTGGAAATGCGTGTTCTAGCTGGTGATGCAAACCGGTGTCATAAGCTCATCAAGCGGCTTCGAGTCATGTCACAACGTTCGCGTCGTAAAATGGCCCGCCTACTCGTAGAGGCACGACGGGAAGAAGCTAGAAAGTATGGAGAGACGGTTTATCTGCTGCAACCAAATGTAAAACGTTCAGTCGGTGGTATTCGAGATATTCAACTCGCGAGGTGGCTGGCATTTCTTGAGTCTGATCGTCTTCCGCCTCTTGGGCCGCAGCCCTTACCCGAGGGTGAGACCCTTTGTTCAGTAGATACCGGCGGACTTCCGAAGGGAGGGAGTCGAGGTGTATCAGACACAGATTTCGAAATGCTTGGTCTGGCGATGGGTTTTCTCCGAAATCTTCGTGTTGAGCTCCATATTCAAGCTGGTCGAGGTATTGATGAGCTCACGCGCGAAGAGCAGGTTCGCATCGCGGAAAAACGTCAATTTAATGCAAATGCTGGAATGCTCGGCGTTGAGCACTTTATGCAGGTTTATTTTGGTTACACCCGTGAAGTTGAACAGGTGACGCGAGGCTTGATGCAACAAGCAGAAGGTGGTCGACGTTTACGAAGTTGGACGACGGGCTTATTTGGAAATAGAGTTGATTCTTATTTTGTTGTCGGTCCAATGGCTGTGGCGGTGCTTCCAAGTGCTCTTGGTGTTGTAGCATCTGACATGGACCGAATTGTTCGTTTTATCGAACTATCAATGCTTTATGAGGTGCCGATAGAACCAACAAATTGGACTGCCCTGCGACAGATTGTCGCAAAAAACTCTCCACCCGTTACAAACGAGGCTAGGCAACGATTTCTGGAATTTTTCTCTGCAGTATCTCCGATTGGTCCATCGCTTCGAAGGCTTCATGAATTGCGGCTCCTTGAGCAATTAATGCCGGCTTTTGCCCACGCTCGAGGACTCTTGCAATTTAATAATTTTCATAAATATACCGTCGATGAACACTGCCTTTTGGCAGTTGAAAAAGCGAATGAGCTCGATGTTGATGAGGGATGGCTTGGTGATGTGTGGCGGCAAGTGCGTCGTCGACGCCGGCTTTTACTACTTGCACTACTCATTCATGATCTCGGCAAAGGGTATGAAGGTGATCATAGTGAGGTAGGTGCCGGGATTGCCCGAGACGTTGCTGCATTGTTTCAGCTCGATGAGGCTGAATCAGAAATACTTGAATTTCTTGTGCTGCGGCATCTCCTCATGGCAGAACTTGCTTTTCGACGAAATGTCGATGACGACTCGTTGGTGTTGGCGTTTGCACGTGAAGTCGGCTCGCCAGAAGTGTTAAGGCTACTGACTGTTTTGACAATGGCGGATATTGCAGCGGTTGGGCCGGGGGTCTGGAATCAATGGAAAGCAGAACTTCTCAGTGATCTCTACAATCGCACTCTGCAGTTTCTTGACCCGAATGCGAATAGCCGTGGGGCTGATCTCAAGCGTGCGGAAATCTGCAATCTCGTAGCGCATGTCGATAAAGAGGAGCCGCTCGCACGGCTCGTAGCGGGCCTTCCCCGCGGGTATATCCGGTCGTCTGAA
Organism: Planctomycetota bacterium; assembly: GCA_014238855.1. GTDB lineage: Bacteria > Planctomycetota > Planctomycetia > Pirellulales > UBA1268 > UBA1268. The sequence goes on along the minus strand of JABAAH010000021.1, from coordinate 13,910 downwards.
CCGGAGCATGTCGTTGATGATTTAACCCGGTTGACGCAGCTTCGAAAGGGTGGGCAGTACATCGCTGTACAGTGGCAATCTGAAACATCCACGATATCGGTTACCGTTGGGCTTCGAGCATCACAGGTGTCTGGAGTTTTTCATCGGATAGCTGCTGGCTTGGCAAGCCAACGCCTCGAAGTGCTTTCAGCTGACATTCATACGCTCGATGACGAATATTTGATCGACCATTTCCGTGTTGTTGATAGAGACTTCGTCGGTCCGGCTCCGGACAGTCGGTTGTCAGAGATTACGCAGGCTGTTGAGTCGTGTTTGAAAAATGAGATTCCTTCGATAAGGCGAAGGTGGAACCCTTTAGCATCTGAAATGCAAGCAGCTGCCGTGTTGCCGCCACGGGTACAGGTAGACAATGACTCGTCTGTCGATGCGACGATTATCGAGGTGTTTGCCGAGGATTCGGATGGTCTTCTTTTGTCGCTTTCCAAGACGCTTTATGAGCATCAGTTTTCTGTGCGTTCAGCAAAAATCAGTACCTACCTTGATCAGATAGTCGACGCATTTCATGTTGTCGATTTCAACGGTGCGAAAGTCGAAGATCAGAAACGTCTCACGACTATTCGGAGTGCCCTCAAGGACGCTGCAGGATCCGGAGCAAAAAGTCCTTCGTAGTGGATGCACCGCCGTGCAAGGGGCTGCTCCTCTGGTGCTACGAATGAATTTCGAGGTGTATGCCTGATCGCTCAGCTTGGTCGGTTAGCTTGGTCGTTCATGACAAACGCCTATTTATCATCTGTAGATCTGTTCTCACCGGACGTGTATTGACGTAAAATTCTTCGGCCCCATGAAGGAAACCACTCGATCAATCCAGCAAGAAGCATTGCTTTTTTTGGTCGGACAAGTTCCGGGTCCTGCTTTTCGCAGGCGAGAAGGACCTCTTGTGCGAGCCTTGTTGCGTCGAGCAGCCGTAAGGATGCACCACCGCCCGGTTGTTTCGCGCTCTCTGGCAGACCGCACTCCACAACGTCACCGTCGTAACGGTTAAAAGAAGAGGTCGGCTCTCTTGAGGTGTTGCGAGCTATTGGTCCAGGAGAAACAAGAAGAACGTGCCCGCCAAGGGGCTTAGCCTCCAGGCGTACAGCCTCAACGAAAGCAGCGAGCGAGGACTTGCCAATCGCATAATTTCCCATTGCCGGTGTCACGAACTTCCCAGCAAGACTACTTATAAAAACAAGGTGTCCGTGAGCACGACACACAGGGTCAGCAACAGCTTGGGTTATTTCAACAGCTGTCATCAGATTCGCTTCAATAGAAGAACGTATTTCTTTCGGAGCAATTTTCAGTATGGAGGATCTACTCGACTGACCAATGCAGAAGAAGAATGAGTCACAGCCACCAAGCTTTTGAAGGCAATGAGCAACAACACGCTCTCCTTCTCCGGTTTGATTGAGATCAGCAGTGAGACCAAGGATTTGTTGTGGCGACTCGGTAGTGGTGCGAGCTACAGATTCACATAATGCGATTGCGTTGCGGACTCCATCAGCCGACCGACCGAGGAGCATTACGGTAGCACCGTATCGACTTAATGTTTTGGCTAACACAAGGCCAAATCCATTGGTGCCGCCAGCTATGAGGCAGCGCTGTCGCTGCCAGTACGCTGTCGCAGAGTCGTTTCTTGTTGAATGATCAGAGCTGTGGTCTGCCATCGTGTAGTGTTTTTATACAAATGTGGAAAAGAGATGTATGACTCTGATGAACGTACCACGTAAGATATGCTCACTTACTGTAGTTGTCGTGTAATCGTACTCTACTTCGTGTGCCATAAAGGAATTCTGTGAAAGATAATATCGGTAATTCAGGGTTGCAGGATGCTGATTCGTCTCCCCGTGTCGCGCCGGTGCGAACGAAGATTGTTGCCACAATTGGGCCTGCAAGCAGCGGAGAAGCAGGAATTCGAGAACTGGTTGAAGGTGGAGTCGATGTTTTTCGTCTTAATATGGCCCATGGCTCGGTTGGTGAGCACACAGAGACGCTCGCAATGATCCGGCACGTCTCTGAAGAGGTTGGTCGCCCAATTGGGGTTCTCGTTGATTTGGCAGGTCCAAAAATTCGGCTTGGTGAGATTCCTGGTGGGCATGTTGAGTGCATAGAGGGGAAGGATCTCTTTTTTATTCGTGGTGCTACGAGTGAACATTCAGATCACTTCGTCACGACCTACCCTGCCCTGATTGATGAGGTGGCCGTAGGTGACTCGATAATGCTCGCTGATGGTACCGTTAGCCTTGTCGTAGTCGAGAGGACAGCAAGCCAGGCACGGTGTCGTGTTGTCCAGGGGGGAGTTGTTCGGAGTCGTCAGGGAGTCAATCTGCCGGGTGTGCGTTTGTCAGTGGCCGCAATGAGTGCAGATGACTGGAAACATGCAGAGTGGGCCGCTTCTGAGGGCGCTGATTTTGTCAGCCTCTCTTTTGTGAGGAGTTCAGTTGAAGTAAATCTTCTCAAAGAATTCTTACGTACACGTAATTCGTCTGCACGAGTTGTCGCTAAAATCGAAAAGCAGGAAGCAATCGAGAATCTTGAATCAATTATTGACGTCGCAGATGTCGTCATGGTTGCTCGAGGAGATCTTGGAGTTGAAATTGATGTCGCAAGTATGCCGATGGTGCAAAAGCAGATTATTCGTGTCTGCCAGCAGTATCAAAAGCCGGTGATCGTAGCTACGCAGATGCTGGACAGTATGCAGCATTCAAGACGTCCAACCCGTGCTGAGACAACGGATGTGGCAAACGCCATTCTGGATGGTGCAGATGCTTGCATGCTATCGGGAGAGACTGCGATAGGTGACCATCCCCGTCGGGTTGTTGAAATGATGCGACGGATTGCTCAGTCAACGGAACGGCAGTATCTCGAGTCAAGACGTCAGTACCTTGAAGAGTTACTTGGTAGGAGCCGCCTTGGGTCGGCCGGAAATGAATTTCTCCCGCGGCCTCAACATTTGGTGCATGGGCTTCACCCGATAACGCAGGCAGTTGTTGAAGGCGCGAGTCGAATTGCAGCAGAACTCGACGCACGACTTTTCGTTGTTGCGAGTAAGAGCGGCGTTACTGCGATTGCCCGATCCAAGCATCGCGGTGCTGTCCCCACAGTTGGACTTACCGATGACCCCATGACTCTCAGGCAAATGACGTTGTACTGGGGTGTGACACCAGTTGTTGTTCCGGTAGGTGCCGACGTGAATCAGTTGCTCAATCACGTGTGTGACTGGGGGTTGAAGGATGGAAGGTTAGAGAGAGGAGACCGGCTTGTGCTTGTCGCGGGCATAGGGTTTGGCGCTGGCGGTCACAATATGGCAATGGTGCACGAGGTGTGAAAGAGTCTGGTAGTGGTAGAAATGCGATACGCCAAGACATCCTTTACGGCTGTTTCTGCCACGAGTCAGCAGGCTTGATGGGTACACATTGCCTCGGCCGAAATTTTTGTCACATTTGAAGAGTTCTTCTTCACCTGTTTTCACTATTAGGAACATATCGAATGAAAAAATGCATCCTCGCTTACTCTGGTGGGCTTGATACCTCAGTTATTTTGGGATGGCTGATTGAGCAAGGATATGAGGTGATTTGTGTCTATGTTGACCTAGGGCAGCCATGTGAAGACAGAGAAGCGACACTTGAAAAAGCCCGATCGTGCGGTGCTTCAAAAGCAATTTTAGTCGATGTAAGAGAGGAGCTCTGTCGAGATTTCGCATTCCCAACGATGCAATGGCAGGCTCGATACGAGGGAACATATCTGCTGGGAACATCAATAGCCCGGCCCCTCATTAGTAAAGTCTGTGTCGATCTAGCACATGCAGAGGGTGCTACAGTCTTTGCCCACGGTTCAACAGGGAAGGGAAATGATCAGTGCCGATTTCAGCTGGCAGCTGAAGCGATCGATCCATCCATCGAAGTCCTTGCCCCTTGGCGGATTGAGTCCTTTCGGAAGCGGTTCCCAGGACGTAAGGAGCTTATTGAATTTTGTGATGAAAAATCAATTCCGGTGAAAGCGTCGAAGGCGAAGCCGTACAGCTCGGACGAGAATTGCCTGCACACGAGTTATGAAGCGGGCCTTCTAGAGGAGCTTCACACTGACGGTTATGAACTCGTTGATTTTGGAATGTCCGTCTCGCCGCAAGAGGCAAACGATAGTGTTGAGACAATTCGAATCGACTTTGAGTCTGGCATTCCAGTGAGGCTTAATGGTGAAACTCTTTCCTCCCACGAGATGGTACTGAAACTCAATGAAATTGGTGGGCGTAACGGAATTGGTCGAATTGATATTCTCGAAAATCGTCTTGTTGGCATGAAGAGCCGGGGCGTTTATGAAGCCCCGGGTATGACTCTTTTGTATGAATCACATCGGCTTGTCGAACAACTAACTCTTGATCGAGATCTTGTTCATTTACGTGACCGTCTGTCACCCGAAGTTGCTGAAGCGGTATACTATGGCTTCTGGTATTGTGCAAAAATGGATGCACTCCTTGCGTTTATCCGTGAAGCGCAGCAGCCGGTTACAGGCAGCGTCGAACTCAATCTCTATAAGGGAAACATCCTTGTGAAGAGTAGAGAAAGTTCTCAGAGCCTCTATGATGCAGCGATTGCTTCGATGGAAGCCGGTGGATCTTATGATCAGACTGATGCCGAAGGGTTTCTTCGGATTCTTGGTCTGCCACTCAGGGTTCAAGGTCGCATACGACCGAGAACCTAGTGTTTGTAAATGTATCTGAAATCTTGCTGGTCTGAGAGTCAGGTTGAGATGTCTTCTACTGAAATGAGGATTTGGCTCGCGCATGATTGCTTCCGGCCGGCGTCGTGGGTTTCGTTCTGGCTCTCTGTGTCTGTTGCTATGGCAACACCGACCCATTTGGGTGTTACGTTTCTCGGCCTCGTGATTCTCAGTGCAGCTGTTGCCATTGGGGTTGGAGAAGTTCCAGCATCATTGCCATTGTGGTCAGAGACTGCGCGTGCACATCGTTGGCCCTTAAGTGGTTGCATTGAGGCGAATTCTGAGTTGCCACACGGGATGCAATGGCAGGTTTTTCGAACACTCTGGCCAGGCGTAGGATTTCTCGTTGGACTTTTGGTGTTAGAAGCTCTGGCACCATCCGGTCTAGAAGAATTTCTGTTTCGAGTATCTGAAGCAGGGCTTATCATTGCCCTGACCACGCTCACAGTCATTCTTTTTTATGCAGCAGGCTTCTTGGTCGCAGATGTTTTTACTGGAACATTATTAACCGCTTGGACAGCTATTCCTGTATTTGGATGGTTTGTTACTTTCATGCCAACATGGCTCGCCTGGATGAAACCATGTGTTCTCGTCGGGTTGTGGACATGTTTCAGTGGTGTATTTCTCTGTCTTAGAAAGTTGTTCCCCGGCGGCTATTCAGAGCCCTTCGAAAGCTTCATGCATCGTGAGAAACCAGTCACTGATTCTCATAAGCAAGATATTTTCTCATCGATCGGTTTACTCGGAATCCTTCCATCACGGTCACCGTGGCGCAAGAGCGTACGAATAATCTCGATCGGAGTTCTCCTTTTGGCCATGGTGTGCTGGCTACTTTTGACAGCATCGCCAGTCCCACGCTACGAAATCCTTGCAAGCATTGTGTATGGTGCAGTAGCTATTCCTGCCGCGTGTTTATTGGATGGCTATCGAGTCGTAAACGGTTGGGATAGGATTGTAAAAAGAAGGCATTCCGTGCATTGGTGGGAAATGCTCACCATTCCACACCGCGTATCACAAGCGACAACGGCTTTGATTGGTTCCGGAGTCATTATTTTATGGCCGCCTCTTGTGGTGTCGCTTACCTCTTACGGTAGTGCTGGAGCTGGAAATGCTCTCCGGGCAACCGGCTGTCTCACGATTAATATGTTGTTTACAACGATTGTGTGCGTCGTATTTCAAGGCTTCCGGGTTCGAAATGAAACGGTATTCGCCCTCAGCCTTGCAACCTGGCTCGGAGGGACCTTGGTGACCACAGATGTGTTGCTGCGTTGGTTTTGATAGCGAGACACCGGGTAAGACGAGCCCGTATGGAAAATGTGGGTAGAAACCGTCTTTTGCTAAGGATTCACCGGAAAAGTTGATGTTGAGATAAATGGGAAAGCCTGACACACTCCGTGTTCTGTAACAGTTAGTTTTTAGTAAAGAATCTTTTGGCCGACAGTTGTTGATCTAAATTTGTCAGAGCTTTGGATTTCGGAGTTACGTTCGGTATTCATTTTAGGGTGCCGGACTCAAAAGGAGTTGATCTGTGGACCGTACAACGAGCGATCGAAGACAGGCTAGGTGCCTTCCAATGGCGAATACGTGCTTTTTGAAAGTGATTGTGGGTTGGGTGCTAGCGTTTCACCTAACAGTCTGTTGCCTAGGAGCCGCTTGGGCTGTTGATCCCGCATTTCCAAGCAGCCAAAATGTTTTTCCGGATACCACTGTGGCATGGATTAGCATTGCTGATCCTGATGCATTCAGTAAAAGTTTTGATCGTACTCAGTATGGCAAACTCATCCGTGACCCCCATATGGAAGCCTTTGTAAAGAGTTTCCGTGAACAGCTCTCCAAGGCTGGGAAACAAAGGCTTGGAAAATTAGGTCTTACAATTGAAGATCTTGGGGAGGTTCCAGGAGGTGAAATTGCCATCGCGGCCATTGTCCCTGAAGCGGGTCGTTTAGCCACTGTTCTCCTTGTTGATACCACTGGGCATAAAGAGGAGACAGAACAACTGCTTGGTGAAATTGAAACACGTTTGCTCGAACAACAAGCTGAACGGTTGGCTGACTATGAGAAGAAAATAAGAGTCTATCGACTTCCACAAGCGAGCCCAAGTGCAGACAATACTGATGCTGCTGAACCGCAGGAGCAAGTTGTGGCAGTAGTGCATGAGGGGAAAGCTCTAGTTGTTGGTAATGATCCGGTTCAGGTCAGTCATGTTCTTGCAGTTTTGGAAAACGGACGGGAAGATTGTCTTGCTTCCTCGGAACAATTTAAGAATGTCAGCAAGAGCGTGCTTGAAAACCTTGGCCCAGATATTTCAAAGTTGCGTTGGTATATAAACCCCTTCGCATTTGCCGCTGCTTACAAATCAGCTCACCCAACCAATAAGCGGCAGAAGGGGCCCGATTACGTCGAAATACTTGGTCGTCAGGGATTTGACGCAGTCAAAGCATTGAGCGGAGCAATTATGTTTGATGATGGTCCATTCCAAATGCGTCATCAGACCATTGTCTATGCCCCACCACTGCCTGGGCGAGACCCTCTATCAGCGGACCGATATGACCTTGCTGCCCGCATGCTCCGGTTTCCTGAGAGCGAGGAGATTCAGCCGTTTGACTGGGTCCCTTCCGGAGTATCAAGCTGGTCTTCATTAAAGTGGGATATCCAGACGGCTTTTCAGTCGGCGGAGTCATTGGTAGATGATGTTGTCGGGGAGAAAGGTGTCTTTGATGATGTCATTGCGTCACTTAAAGAAGATCCTGATGGCCCTCAGATCGACGTCGAGGCAGACCTCGTTGCGTGTCTGGGCAAAAAAGTGACGCTTATTGGTGATTTTGAAGAGCCAATAGACATTGATAGCGACCGACTTGTGATTGCGATCGAAGCGATTGATCCGGAAAAGGTTGCTGCCACAGTTGGGAAAAGCATGTCTACGGATCCAGATATGCGGCGGATTGAGTCAGAAGGTATTGTTATCTGGGAGTTGATTGATCGTTCTATGGAGATTCCTACGCTTGAGATAGAGACTCCCGGTGGTATCGTCGCACACGCAGACCAGGAAGAGGATAGTGGTGATGCTCGACGCCGACGACTGCGTGAAAAAGAAGAAAAGTTATTGCCACATTCTGCGGTGACTGTTGCCCATGGTCATTTGTTGATTGCATCACATAGAGATATTCTCGAGCGAGTACTTGCTACCAGCGGCAGTGGGTCTCTTGCAAAAACGGACGACTACAAAAAAATGAATACTGTTTTGAAAAAACTGTATCCGTTGCCATCGATCCTATGGGGCTTTGGTCGTTCTGGCGAGTCGATACGCCCGGCATTTGAAATGTTGAAACGTGGCTCAATGCCGAAGTCAAAAAGCGTGACAGGGCAACTTCTCAACAGTCTTCTGGGTGATGGAGAGCCAGGTAGCGTCCGTGATCAAAAAATTGATGGAAGTACGCTACCCGATTTCAAGCTTATCGAAAGGTATTTCGGTACAACTGGATTTGTAATGAAAAATTTAGATGACGGATGGTTTCTGGGTGGCATTACGCTGGCTTCAGAAGAGACAGGTCAACAGGTTCAGGAAACTGGTGAAAAGTAACTCACACGAGGGCCATTCCTGAAGGAAGCTATTGTGCAGACTTCGGCTTATTTGTAACAACGGCCCAAAATGGATGTTGATAGTCGCATCGGCGTCGTAAATCTTCGAGGAGCGTATCAATATCAGGAGTTATATCACCTTGATGAATGCGGCGAGTGCCTAGATTGATTGTCAATGGTCGTTGGAAGTCTACGATCTCTGGTGATAGCCAGATACGAACCTCTTCAGCGCCACATCTCGCTGTGATTTTATTGCTGGCAGTTGCTTTTGCTGAGAGTGCAAAGGGTCGCCCGAATTGTGTTGGTGGCCAGTCGTTTGGCATAACCATTGTTCGCTGTGGCGGAGAGTCCATTTCAATCCACCAGAACAAGCGATCCCAGGGCCGCATGGATACAGCATCAATTTCTTTGGGAAATTTGGACCTGGTTCGACGACTGGTCCAGTCAAATATTTTCAGGAGTTCGTCAGAGAAGTGCTCATGGCCACGGCCGCGGTATTCGACATAAGTGAGGTCGAAACCCTTTTTAAGATAACGGTCAAGGTCCATTTCATTTGAAGAAAAAGTATTATGGTCAAGGCCACCACACACTATATAGATTGGCAGTCGCTTTGCGTTTTGGTGGTAGTGGTGAACATATCGCCCGGCTTTTCCGGATACGGAGATGATACCTGCCCATAGGTCTGGGTGGGCGAGCCCTATATCCCACGCAGCGTCACCACCCATGGAGTGGCCGGATAGATATACTCGATCAGAGTCAACAGAAAATTGCCGAGAAACTTCACGTAACGCTGAGAGAACCACTGAGTGCTCTTCTGCAGAATAATGATACGCAACCTGTGATTTGGTGGTCCATTCTGGTGCAACAATGATGGTGCCATGCCGACCGGCTTGGCCTTCTCGGCGGCCCCCAGCGGTCGGTGCTCCGGCCCACCACTCGATTTGTTGAAGAGGTGTGGTGAAAGCGGAGTGTAGGGAGATAATAACTGGGTAGCGTCGCCTAGCATCGTACTCTGGAGGTAGCTGCACGAGGCATCTGCGGGGCACCTGGTCTTCTATTTCACGAGAGGGCAACGGTACTTCAATATCAAAAAACCCATCGTCACGAACGCTTGAAGGTGCGGCTGGCCGAACCATATGGGCAGCGACAGCGGCCAGAGTTTTCGGGTCAAACGCTTCTTCAGCGTCAAGTCTTTGCCGTATCTCAAGTCGCCTTTCTGGTTGGTTCGAAATCAGATACTGTCGGACGAGATCAGATACATTTGCTGTAGAGATCGCGAGTTTAAGGTTGATCTGGGAAGAATCTGCGCCGCCAAGCCATCCCGTAATGGCTAACGAGAGAGCTTGTTCAGGTGGTAGCTGCCCGTCTGACCCTATACGTTCGTAGACCGATAGACGTCTCAGGCTTTCAAAGGTCAGTTGGGTAGTAATCTGTTGGACAACGTTTCCGGCGAGTTGACGTTCACGTGTATCAGGTAAGCGATCAGAGAGTCCTCGTATTTGCATAACGAGGCTGTTTGCCTGGTCGAGCCGTTTTCGGTACTCATCCCGTAGCTCCTTGACAGCTTGGAGTAGTTCACCATTCCCATTCTCCGAAGAAAAGTTTTCAAGAAGTGTAAGTACCAAACGATCTTGCCCGGAACGTTGCCTGAGGAGAATTTCTTCAAGCAGTTGGTTCGCCGCAAGGTTCGCAATGTCTTTTTGTTGACTCTGAAGGTTTACGAGAGAAGGGAAATCTTCAATGACACGATGAAGTTCAATCGCTGCTTCTTTGTATCGTGCACCTTGAATGAGGAGACGAACAAATTGAAGTCGTTCGTCAACATCTTGTGCATCAATTTGTCTTTCTACAATGCGGCGAAGGGTTTCTCGAGGCACGCTCGATGTAGCGAGACGCATGTCGAGACGTAGTGGATGCTCAGTGACAAGGCCCTCCACCGAGATCCAATGTGGTGTGATTTTGGTAATGCCTTGTACGAGATCAAGGCGACCGCCAGGTGTCGAGAGCGTGATTACACGTCGCCCGAAATCATCGAACGGAGTTGAGGACACAATGGTGCCAATGCTCGACAGGCGGCGGCCGCTATCTGGCACGCGCTGAAATATATCGATTTCTTCGATGGATTGATTGCCGCTTTCGTCGGCTGCACCAATAACACGCTTCTTTGAAACGAACGTCCTTGTCAAGCCATTGTCACACATGACAACAGTCGACCCGGCGTCTTCGTTGCCTCGGGGGTCAACGCTGATTCCTGGAAGAAGGGCAATTGTGCCATCGAGAACACGTCCATCGTCAAGAGTGACACGATCAGCTGCAGAAGGCCTCGGGAAAATAGCAAAGGTGAATAAAACTATGCAGAAATACGGTGAAACCCGGCTAGTCATCGATCTGATGATTTCCCGGGTTGACGTTGAGAAAAAGTGAAGCATTATTCTGTTAGCGTTTGAGAAGCTCGAGGAAAGCGGGATAGTCGTCCGTGAGCACCTATGGGCTATTGTTATAGATCGGCCTGATTAGTAAAAATCATCACTTGTTACACCGTTGGCACATGGGTCGCCTAAAGCCGCAAGGATTTGACACTTCATGTTTTCTGTTCTACATCGTGTACTTGCGTGGTCTGTTGTTTCGGGCCTGCTGCTCCCTGTGGTTATCGTTATTGTTCTTGGCCTCGCTGGGCTGCTGGCGGGGATGAGGGACGAGGCTGGCAGCCTTCTCTGTCTTCGTATAGCGATGGGACTCGGGGTGGGGTGGGCTTCTGCAGTAGCTGTCACAGCCGTCACGGTTGGTGTACGGATGCTTGAGCAGTCTGAAAATGCTCGAGCAAATTCCTCAGAAACGTCTTCTGAAAAAAATGGGTAGGAGATTCGGTACGCTCAAGACTACGGGGCGATAAGCAATCCACCGTAATGTCGTGGTGCCGTGGAATGCAGAGAGCTCGCCAAATTAAAAGGAGGGAGCCTCAGCAACCCGGGGATTGCATCCGAATACGATGAATTGCTTCATCATCTCGGCACGGCAAGCGACCGGAGCAATAATTGGCACCCAACGAGCCTCATTAAGAGCTCACCGGCATGGTTCGACACATCACGGGCATAGCAGAAAACTTACCGCCCCGTAGCCTTGAGCACAGGTCAACAGCGATCTCAGCCACCTACTTAATGATAGCGGTTTGCCACCCAAAGGATAGCAGTGTTTCAACTTCTTTCCTTTCAGGATGTGAAAAGTGGCAAGAATTACGACTCGCCTGTTTCACTTGAAGGCTGTGGTTCCAAAAGTCGGGTGTTTTGCTCTACAGCAACCACAACAGTCTGTTGTTCAAGGCCAGAGGCCGAATGTGCAGTAATGGGGATAACCTGTCGTCGATTCGGCATGTCGATTCGGATGTGAAAACTCCCATTATCTGCAACATCGATAGGTTCCCCCTGAATAGAGACGCGAGCCCCCTTCTCTGTAGAGCCAAGAATCAGCATTTCAGCTTTTATTTCCAGCGGAAACCCTTTCAGGCAACCCACTGCATGCGTGTGATCAAGTGCCTGATGGCTCGGCTTCGGAGGCACGAGTGGTTTCCCCAGGCGTTCCTTAAAAAGATTCTGGACTTCTTCTGCTTCATCATTTTCGGAGTAGCCACCACTGAGTGCAAAGATTTTGGAACAGTCGGGGTCAATGTCCTTCCAGTGAATGTTGAGGGAGTCTTTGCGATCGGGTGGAGCAGCCGAGACATGATTACTTTTGCATAATCGATGAAAATCACCGCAACGTGATTTATACCCAATTTCAACACGACAGGACATCGGTTGTCGTAGATCAATGAACCAGTTTTTCACCCCACCATGAATTTCAATTTCGCGGACCACGCGTTCGATAGAATTCTTATCTTTATTTTCAGGAGACTCCAATAAACGGAGAATCGGTTTTGCAGTATGCCACTGCTCCCCCATTGAAGCTTGTACTCGCTTGATGGTCGGTTCGGTTATTTCCCAAAATGCATGAAGCCAGTGGGGCCCTCGCACCAGAACAACCAACCTGTTTCGTTGTGCAGGGTGCTTCAGATTGGGTTCTTTTTTGGTAGCCAGACTTTTCTCTTGGCTTTGTTTGGCCTGCAATTCACGAACTCGTTGAATAATAGCTTTTCGATCAACAGAGTTGCTTGGCTCTGCCTCGTCTTTCATATTTCCCGCCGGACTTGTCTTAATCTTAATTGAACGATGATTTTCCTGAAGTGATCCAGACGGCTGTGCTGTACTTTCTGGCTGCTTTCTTGCTTTCTGTGTTGCGTCATCGTTTTTGTTATCTGTGCGTTTTCGTTCGTTGTCGAGTGCACTCTTCGCACGGCAGACAAGTGCGGTTATGAGTTGGTCTTTCCTCATGGCATGCCAACCAGGAACCCCAGAATTTTTTGCCATCTGCGCAAGATCGCGTACCCGCTTGTCTTTAAGGCTGGCCGCTGTCATCTGTATCCCCTGTGTTCATGGACGAATGGTTCTGCCGGTCGGCGTCGTAATGTACGATCACCAAGGGTCAACCTCCACATTATCGAACTACAAGAAATGACTCAAATTTTAAGTAAATTTGAGAGTATTTATGCACTTTTTGAAATGAAACAGTCGCCTCTCGGGGCTACATGACTGGTTTCAGTCGTCTTTTGAGCAATAAGTCCCGAGCGTTCGTCTTACGGTTTTTTATTCGCCCCGTAGCTTGAGGCTTCGTTCGGTAAGCCTCTCTCGAACTTCATTCAAACTCGTCACGCCGAAATTTTTGCACTCCATCAAATCTTCGGCAGTTCGACGAACCAGTTCGCCAATGGTCATAATGCCAAGTTTTGTAGTGCACTTTCTGGCCCGAACTGAGAGGTTCAGTTCAGTGATCGGCATTCCGTGAATCTCGGTCTGTTCGCCAACAGGCTCGTCAAAGGCCGGCATTGATTCTGATGACATAGAGGGTTCAGCAAATTGGCCGAGCACAAGACCTTTCGATGCCAGGATATCTTTTATCTCAACGAGGCTGGTCTCCCCGAAATTTTTACTAGCGAGTACGTCTGCTTCACTTGTTTGCGTGAGATCTCCCAGGGTCTCGATGCCCATTTTCACGAGGCAGTTGCGGCTTCGGACAGAGAGTTCGAAATCACTGACTGGTAGCATGAGAACTTGTTCCAAACGATCGCGTTGTCGCTGTTCCTGCTCATCAAGGTGTCGATCACCAGACGCTGCAGAATCTTTAAGGAAAAGTGTTGCACGCGAGATGGCCTCTTCACGACCAGGTGCATCGAGCGGCAAGCCATCTAGAATTCTTCGGTAGCATTGCTGAGCCTTCAAGAAGTCATCTCGGTCCTCATAGAGAAGACCGAGATTCATAAGTGCCCCAACGGTGGCAGGATATCTTTGCAGCGAGCGCTGGTAACAGTCGATAGCTTCATCGTCATTGCCGAGGCGGTCATGGAGTACTCCGAGGCAGAATAGTGCGAGTGGTTGGCCACTGTCTGCTTCGACAGCCTTTTCAAGGATTTCAAGGGTTGGCGTGTTTGAATCACCGCGCTCGACCGCAAGTGCTCCTTGTGATGCCAGGAAATCGGGAGAGGC
>JABAAH010000218.1 GCA_014238855.1 Planctomycetota bacterium | reverse complement strand
ATTCATGCAGGCTTTGCTGAACAGTCATTGGAGATAGGTGGTCTGGAAATTCAAAACTATGGTCGCCTTTCCCACAGGAAGTCTGATGTCACGATTCGGGTGGTTGATCAACGTGGCAATCCAATTCCAGATGCAACAGTCGATGTTGGCATGACGGAGCATGCGTTTCGATTTGGAACACAAATCCGTGGTCCACTTCTTGCTGTAACACACGCTGAATTTGATGGGTATACAGATCAAAAGAAACAAGGTCTTCTGCCAAACTTGACGTCATTAGGTCAGGCTCGCTACACGCCAACGTGGCAGGATGTGCTGAACTATCGATCTACTGTCATCGATAATTTCAATCACATTGTGCCGGGCAATGATCTGCAGTGGCAAGCATTTAATGGCAACGGGCCAGCTAATCCAGATGCAGCGTATGCTCTTGCTTTTGCAAACGGTTTGACGGCAGGAGCTGTTCACGTTGTGTGGGAAAAACCAGATTGGCCCACGCCAGC
>JABAAH010000217.1 GCA_014238855.1 Planctomycetota bacterium | reverse complement strand
CGTTTTGAGGCATTTCGAATCTCAAGAAGAACCGCCATGCAGTCAACATCACCAAGTAATAGAGGAAAGGGAAAAGGCGGAGGGCATGGGACTCGAACCCACAACCCATTGCTGGGCACCACAATTCCAATGTGGCTGCTAGCCGTTCGCGTACCCTCCGAAATAAGCTTTTCAGCCTTGGTAGTACTGGTGGTAATACTCTTGGCTTTAAAGATTCTTTGAATTATAGCGTATTATTTGGCCGAATTCACTCCTATTTGGACCGAAGTGGGTCCTTCTTAAGAATCGCTGTGATTAGAGGGCGTCGCGAACCTATGCAGAACGTTACTAACTTTCTTTCAATCTGAACTTTTATTTTTTCGCTTGGCCTGTGTCGACAATCACATACTGATATTCCAAGTATTGATGGATGTAATCCTTGGTTAGATGATCAAGTCTTAGTTCGCCAGAAGCGAACAAAGGTAATTGCTCTGGAGTGATTATTGGTATCACAAGCCGGTTGGCG
>JABAAH010000216.1 GCA_014238855.1 Planctomycetota bacterium | reverse complement strand
CTCGGAACTTTCTTTTTTTTTTTTTTTTACAAGATCTTCCCAGAACCTAGTCTTAGTGGAATAAGAAAAATGTCGCGTGCCGTCTGTTAACCTATAAGTATTATTTAGCAATACGCGACGACCTCTTTCGCCAAACGATATTCAGAATAGTAAAGCGATACTCAAGGTAGTAAAGCAGTCACATGACAAAACCATCCATCCAATAACATTAGAATTAGTAAATAAAGAATTATCTGTTGGACTAGAGTTTCCAGAAAACATTCGGGCAGAGCATTCTTTAAAACATGGAAAGCCGTTCTTATGATAAAGCGTTATATTCTTTTTTCTTTCTTTTCAATTGTGCTCATATTTCCAAGTCTTGGACGGGCTGCTGAAAAAGCTACCTCTACAACCGAATCACTTCAGCAGAGAAACCTCCGCATGCAGTGGTGGCGCGAGGCGCGATTTGGCATGTTTGTTCACTGGGGTCTTTATTCTGGGCTGGCAGGCACCTGGGAAGGTAAACC
>JABAAH010000215.1 GCA_014238855.1 Planctomycetota bacterium | reverse complement strand
CTTGCCAGCAACCATTGCCGGTCCTGAATAACCCCCGGCGAAGAATTCATTCCGATCATCAAAACACAGATCACCCTCCTGCACCTGAGGGCCATGACATTCGAAACAATGTCGTCGCAGTACTTGCAGAACATCCTTTGTAAAGTCGGCATGCTTTGCTCCTTGGCAAACTGAATATGCTGAAACACAGAGAAAAGCCAGCACCACTGACTTCCGAACGATCACCTGAACATTGTCAAAAATAGATTGAGCCAAGACAGCAGTTCCCTTATTTCTATATCCAACTGCCTTGAATACTGAGTGCTCAGAAACCAAGCAGGCTTCGTACTTGTGCATCGAGGTACCTCTGTATCAAGGCCATACATGTATCAAAGCCATAAAGCCTCTACTACTTATGTACTACGGACCAAACAACAAGTAAAAATCAGTTTGTTAGTACGTATACTCACAATATTTGTACATTTAACGCACGCTATTGAAGCACGCCTTTTCCCACAGATACATCGTAAGAAT
>JABAAH010000214.1 GCA_014238855.1 Planctomycetota bacterium | reverse complement strand
GTCACGGATTGTCTCGAGCAGGCCTATCGCAGAGAAGAGTTCGTAGATCACACCCTCGGGGTGACAAGACCGCGGTCGGGATGACTCATTCAGGCGTGATCTACAAGCAAAGGAGATGTGGCTCGATGAAGCGTATGATGTTTCTCGGTGCACTGGTATTAAGTGTCACCTTCTGTAGTCAGTCTTATGGGTTCGAGCTTCTTGATAGAATGCTTGGCCATGGCTGCTGTGATTCTTGTTGTGATTCGTGTGAGCCGGCTTGCGGTTGTGAGCCAGCTTGTGGATGTGAGCCAGCTTGCGGTTGTGAGCCAGCTTGCGGTTGTGATGATGGTGGCTGTGACAGTGGCTGTGATAGCTGCTGTGGAAGTCGCCGTGATCGCAAATGTGATCTTTTCGGTGGTTTGAAGGGTCTTTTTGAGCGATGCCATCGCCATGGTTGCTGTGATAGCTGCTGTGACAGTGGTTGCGAGCCAGCTTGTGGTTGCGAGCCAGCTTGTGGTTGCGAGCCAGCTTG
>JABAAH010000213.1 GCA_014238855.1 Planctomycetota bacterium | reverse complement strand
TTCGGGACACTGGGGGAATTACTTTAGTCCAATGCTCGAGCACAATGCGCAACTTATCCAAGGAGATGGATACCTGCCAGATGACCTGACAAACCGTGCTATTGAATTCATTGAAGGCGAGCACTCAGGTCCATTTTTTGTTTACCTCCCATATAACACGCCACATTCACCAATGCAGGTGCCGGATAAGTGGTGGAATAAGTTCAAGAATAAAGAGATCACTCAAGAACACTCAAAAAAGAAAAATGAGAAAATTAACCATACGCGAGCGGCACTCGCAATGTGTGAAAATATCGACTGGAACGTTGGCCGACTTCGTTCCAAGCTCCAAGAGCTTGATCTAGAGAACGACACGATTGTTGTGTACTTCAGTGACAACGGTCCGAATGGTTCCCGGTGGAATGATGGGCTACGTGGTCGTAAAGGGTCGACGGATGAAGGGGGTGTGAGGTCCCCACTGGTTATGTGTTGGCCCGGGGTCATTGAGGCGGGAACTGTTGTATCGCAGATTTGCTC
>JABAAH010000212.1 GCA_014238855.1 Planctomycetota bacterium | reverse complement strand
ATACTGTTTTCTGGACATACTCCTATTTGATCAACATTAAAGTTTTGTGTTTATTTCTGGTTTATAAACTGTATCTCAAAACGTTCAAGTGCTAGATTGATGAAACTTGAATCATAATTTCATCTAGTGTACTGCATGGGAACCTATGCTTCAGATGCTGATTTTCACTTAAATAGTTTTCGCAAAATTTACCGTTTTTTCGGACTTAGTCTATTTTATCAACATTAAAGTTTTGCGTGTATAGCTCTGGTTTATGTACTGTATCTCCGAAAGTTCAAGTGCTAGATTAATGAACCTAATGAATCATACTTGAAATTAGGGTACTGAATGGGAATTTATGCTTCAGATACTGGATCTCACTTATATTTTTCGCAAAATTTACTGTTTTTTTGGACTTGATGAACCTAATGAATCATACTTGCAATTAGGGTACTGAATGGGAATTTATGCTTCAGATGCTGGATCTCACTTATTTTTTGGACTTTAAATTTTTGAATTTAGCTTTGGCCGCTCTATAATCT
>JABAAH010000211.1 GCA_014238855.1 Planctomycetota bacterium | reverse complement strand
AGTCCCCCCTGAATCTTCAAATCTAACCATATACAGCGACAACCACAACCCCTCACTTGCAACCTTGGGTGATACTCTAAACATCGCAATCACTGCAAATGAGCCCATCAAAGATGCAACCATTACAATCTTGGACTTTCCACAAGTGATGAGTGTAAATGGTGCAGTGGCGAGTATAGACGTGGATGTATCTAAAGATAGTACAGAAGGCAATGTATCATTCAATATTGTGGCTTTTGATCTTGCAGGAAACAGCTTTGTAGTAGATCAGACGAATCTGTTCTCATCAAATGTCATGATAGATCGTACCACACCTGAAGTACAATATTTGAATGTGACCAGCAACAACTCTGAGCCCGAAATTGCAATAGCAGGAGATACAATAACTGTTACTTTGCAAGCATCTGAGCAAATAGAAAATTCAACCCTGCAAATTCTAAACGACAACATCCTCATGACCATAAATAATGATATAGCTAGTGCAACCGTCACGGTTTTGCAAAACTCTCCAAATGGACCTTTAG
>JABAAH010000210.1 GCA_014238855.1 Planctomycetota bacterium | reverse complement strand
AAACGGTCATTTTAACTGTGGTCTTGGTCCATAAATAAATACAAGCAATTATTAACAATTAAATGGATAACAGGCTTGACGTCCTGTTACACTTGCTTTAAAAATAACTTTGATACACGCAATGAATCGTTTTTCCTGTTTTCGTTTTTGGACAGCACATATCACAAGGAACATTTTGATATATGATACATGTATATAGCTTTTGTGAAACTACTCAAAATTGTCTTTGTTAGGGAACATCCATTTAACTTGAAGGGGGGGGGGGGGCTATGGTTTTTTTTGGGAAAAAAATTTCTGTCTGCAAATTTGATTGAAAAAAAATTTCTGTCTCTGAAATGGGCAGAAAAAAATATTCTGTTAGCACTTTGTGCCTTAAAAATTATTGTTTTTGTAGAAAAAAAAATAATGTCGCGACAAGTTAATATTCTGCTGCGCTGCGAAGCGAAAAAAAAAATTTTGACTCCGAAAAAAACCATGCATAACTTAATTTTGTGTACAAAAAGTTATTGTCCCAATCGGCGCCCC
>JABAAH010000020.1:11591-43914 GCA_014238855.1 Planctomycetota bacterium | reverse complement strand
TCACTTATAAGAGGATTTTCAAAATTGTTTGTTTAATATCAATGTTGATGAAACGATTAATCGTGGGCTCCTCAACACCATTCCCATTGGTTTTTGGCATATTGAAATTTAGATTTTATATTTGGTATTTGATTCAAGAATTTCAACAAGTTCATCCTGATACTGAAAGAGCTTGAGTCGAGGCATGAAAAGATGATTGTTGCCTGTGCCTTCGGTTCTGATGTTTGAAAACATCGAAAAAGCGGTCGTCGTCTTGAGGCTGAGATACGGACAGGATCCATTTAGAAAGACAAGAACCGGAAATATCCAGAGGATACTGATGGGACGAAGTGTCGGTGATGGAGAATTTCGCCAGCCCATCTTTACAAGAGTCGGCGCGTATGTCGCTACTTGCCACGTAGCAAATAAAATCCATGTATAAAAACCAATTGCATTTACAGTTAAAAAATTACCACCATTTTTATAAGCACGAATCTGTAAAAAGCATGCAGTACCAAAGATGAAAACTCCAGCTAATTTTGCAGCAAGGACGCCAAGCTTCGGTATTTTTTGCCAGGTACGAAATGGGTCTTCTTGAGATGAAAAAAGGAATACGGCGTATAGTGCATAGAGCAGATGTGAAAAGCTGTAAATTCCACCATGTGGATGCAGCGCAAGAAACCAGTGAAAAAGAAGTCCTAGGATAACAGCAGGAACTCGCGTTCGGCGCCACCATAGACCAATTGGAATGGCAAGCTCAATGAGGAGTGTCCCAATGATCGTCGGCCATTGTGTCCATTCGCTTGATGGAATGATAGGCACTGATGCAGCGAGCTCTTTGTGCATGGACACAGCACAACTGACCGCAGGATTCAGAAAATCCCAGTTCAGCTTATGAAGCACAGTGAATAGATACATGATGATTAGGGAACCCATTATGACAGGTCTCATCTGTTCATAAATTGCTGCACGGAGTTCGACAGGCGATAGATGCTTTTTCCAGTTACATGCAGTGACGGCAAGAACTGTACCTATCATGGAGGCATGAATGAGCATTTCAAAAAAGATGTGATTCGGCACAAAGGGAAGTCTTTGGAACCAGAACATGAGACTGGAGAGAAGAAAAAGACAGAGGGCAAGAATAGATCGTGGAAAAAAAAGAAGAACCAAGGTTGCTGCCAGAAGTAGTTGCCCGGTGATCGTGCTCATCCACCACGGAAAGGAGAGCATGTGAATAAAGCTGGCTGTTGCAATTCCGATGCCGATGCAACCGAGGCTTGCATCGAGTGAATGACTAGAAGATTTTCTAGTCGGTGAATCGGTGGCATTTTCAGTCACAGTTTGCACGAGCGATACAGTCTAAGGCATTTGGAATGAAAAGATGCACATGGTATGGCGATTAGATAAAGCTACTGGAATAGACGAAGAGATTTTATGGGATGGGCCTTACTACGATCCGACCGGCTGTCTCTAGTCATGAATAATGTAGTTACAGAAATATTTACAGGCCGTTAGGACCCAGCAGAGATAATGATATGAACTAGGGTGCGTGTGTTGTCTCTAGTAACTTAACATCAGTAAAGTAGGCTCCACTTTCTGGTTCATTTGGGTTCCAGAATCGTGTGATGAGTTCAGTTTTTCCGGCGGGCAGATCGACTGTGAAATGAACGTAGGACGACCCATCTGGTACATCGGCTTCATACGTTGTGTCGGCAATTGTAAGTGATGCCCGTTTTGCAAACAGTGGTTTAGTTACCTGTTCAGGTTGTTGCCGCAATGTTATCCGGTAGCGTCCATCCTGTTTGATCATGATATGCCATGGGCCAATTATGGGTGTCCGCCGATTAATCATACTGAAATTCCAAGGAGGGTTTCCAACTGGCAGGTACCAGTCTTGAGAGCAAAGCTTCGTTGGGTTTTCTGCAGGACTACCAACATCAATTGCAACTGGTTTCATACGAGGCGATATGGAATTCCAGAATTGCTCATAGAGAAGCCTCAGCTCAGCCACAATTTTCGCATTGTCTGACGCAACATTTTTGAGTTGTAGTGGATCTTTTTGGAGATTGTAAAGTTCATCTCTGTTGACGAGTCGCCATGATGCTTTACAGACACATGACGTGTCCCACGGTTCCTCGGGGTGAGTAAATCCGGCACCCCCATGGAGTTGTGCAATGTAATGTTGCCGATGTGATGGGAGACTTGAATCATAGAGATTCGCCACAAAAGAATATCCATCAGGATGGTGATTCTCTGGCAGTGGTATGCCACATAGATCGAGTAGCGAAGGTAGGATGTCAAGATGTGCTGTCAGTCCATGAAAATCTTTTCCTTTATCGAATCCTCCGGTGGGCCAGTGAATAAAACAGGGAACGCGATGACCGCCCTCGTAGATAGTAGATTTTTTGCCACGCATGTTTGCATTAAATCCACGAAAACTTCCTGTCGGCAAGTCGCCCTTTGTAATGCCGTTTGAAGTGCCATTGTCAGTCATAAAAATAAGAATGGTATTATCAGTAAGATCCAAATCTTTGAGGTGTTGACGCAGCAATCCAAGATTGTGATCAATATTTGCAATCATTCCATAAAAGTTAGCACCATTTTTCCAAAGAACTGATCCACGATATGGTTCACTCCACTTTGGAGCGACACGGTATGGACCATGTGGGGCATTGGTTGCGAGATATAAAAAAAATGGTTCTTTTTGATGACGTTCAATAAATGTTTTTGCTTCGTGAAACCAAATATCTGTGCAATACCCAGTGAATTTCTCAAAGACACCGTTTCGTTCATAGGTGTCGTCAAAGTAATCATTGCCGTAGTAGTCGGAAGCCTGACCGATCCCTCCACCGCGATGCCAGAGAACCTCTTGGAACCCACGGTCTTGTGGACGGTGTGGTGCGTTATCTCCAAGATGCCATTTTCCAATCATGCCAGTGGAATACCCAGCATTTGAAAAAATATTTGCAATTGTTTTTTCATCACGATGGAGCATCGTACGGCCACTACTTGTTCTGTACGCACCGGTACGAGCAGGATATCGACCCGTCATGAGCGCAGCACGGGTTGGAGTACAGTAGGGGCTGACATGGAAATTTGTGAGTCGAAGAGATTCCTCATGCAGGCGGTCAATGCAAGGAGTTTTTATGATTGGATTGCCATGACACCCTATGTCACCGTATCCCTGGTCATCGGTCATGATCACAATGACATTTGGACGTGAGGTTTGTGCGACTGCTTGTATTGGTCCTACAGCACACACCAAAGCAAGCAGAAGGCAATATAAGATTTTCATAATGGACGTTCCTGTGAAGTAGAAAAATTCTTCACTGAAAGCATGTCGTTTGCTTGCCCATGCTTACGCAGAATAGTGTCAAAATGAGTGTGACGTGATATTTTTCTGAATCGACATCATTGCTTTAAGAAGATAGCCCACGCTTCTTGTTGATTGTTACTTTAATGATATTCACCGAACCAACGCTCTTTAAGATCATCAAGTATTCCTGTTTCCCGCATTTGCAGAATTGCATTATTGAGCGGTTCACGAAGCGTACTCCCTTGTGGGAGTGCAAGTGCGAAGTCAAAAGAATTAAAGATGCCGGGAATGAGTCGAAGTTCATTGGGTTTGGAAGTATGCAAAGCAAGCATGAGTGTGTGTGACTCAGAGACGAGTGCATCACATTCATCACTTGAAACAGCAGCCATCATCGTTTCAATGTTTGGGTACAGGACAGGGTTGCCTCCGTACTCTTTCACGGCATTAATAACGACTCCGCCTTCCTGGCAAGCCACTGTTTTGCCAAAGAGGTCACGAGGGCTACGTACGGCACCGGTTACCTGATCAACTGTCATGGTGGTGGTGAGTGTACTCGTGAGCAGGGCAACGAGCACGATACCACCAATCATCCAGGTGACTGCAATAAACCGTCCAGTTACTGTTGAGATCACTTTATTTTCACAGCCACCGGTAATGATCGTACTCACGCTCCACCACACAGCTTCCCAAACACCACGTGGATATGGGGTTGGAAACGATACTGCGTTATGGCGTCGTTCAAAGAGCCAGAGAAGGTGTCCAGTCAGAATCATCGTTCCGATAACGCTTGCAAGGATGGTGACTAATTCCCACGAGATTAAATTCGTGAGGGCTGTGAGAAGCCGACCGTCATGATCGCGGGAGACAGCAATCTGTAGTCCTGAATGCACGACTGGGTGTGTGAAGTCAACAAGCTTTTCTCGTTGCTCTGTCACTGCGAGTGGACCAAGCAGCACATCAATGTCACCGTTTCGGGTTGCATCAAAGAGTTTTTCAATTGATGATATTTCAACATATTGTGTGGTTTCTCCAGTACGCTTCGACAGCTCCTTCCAAAGATCAATTGAGTAGCCACGAGGTGAATCTCCCTGATACTCTGCAAGGCCTTTTAAAGGAAAAACTGCAACCCGTAAGGGATTAACTGTTTCTGTTGAAGCTGGCTCCTGTGCTTGCAGATGACTCATCGGATCATTTAGCTGACAAAGAACAGCTACTAAAAGTATGGCAGCAACTCCTCCTAATGAATGCTTTATTCGGAGCCTTTGCGAAACAATAAGTAGAATGGTTCCGAGTACAACAACTCCACCCGCAGCCACAATAGCGAGGGGTGGTATTGATAGGTTCATTGCATCGGTTGTTGCTGAACTGGGCAGAGATTCTTTGTCTTGGATACCAGTCATAAAAAGAAGAATGAGTGGCATTGAATTATTCGCGACATGGCAAAGAATTGCTGGGTAGATACTTTTCGTAAGAAGTACAATTGTGCCGAGTGCGATTCCAAGTAGAAATGTTTGTGGCATGCGCTCTGGTAGAAGATGAAAGAGCGCAAAGCAGATCGCTTGTGCAAAGACAGCGAGAGCCATCCTTTGTGTGCCAGGTTTTTCACCACAAAACGCAGAAAGTACCCAGCCTCGAAAGAGTAGTTCCTCTAGGCATGCTGGGAGTATTGCAATCAATATCCATGCTAGCCACCAAGGTTGATCAAGCATCAGAGAAAGAATTTTCTCGGAGAGTTGTTTCATGGCTGGTGACATCTCAATGCTAGTGAGCTGTAAAAGAACGGCGGCACCAAGAATAAAAAACCCTCCTCCTGTCAAAATGCCACCTAGCAGTGCGCTTAGACCTCCAAGACAAGAAGACCAGGCTGATCCAGCACCAGGCCAAGAAAGAGAGAATGTTCTTTGTATGTTGACCCGCTGCCACCAAAGAAGCATTGCAAGAGGAGCAATAACTGCTAACTGTTGTGCAGGTATCGCTAATACAATATTTGCAGGACTAATTCCTTGAACGTACCAAAGACCAGCAAGGCCAACGGCAAGCGCAAGACCGCCGTGAATGACACCAGGGACAAGTCGGGGGGCTGGACGTGCAAAACCACTTGCTGCATCTGGACCACGAAATAGGATATCTTCGTCAGTGAGCATTGCTGCCGTTCCACGAAGAAGCACCCAGGTAACGGCAACACTTGAGAGCATCGTCATGAGCAGAGGTGCGATCCCAGCAATTGGTTTTGTCATTTCCCGCGACGAAGAGATTTGATCGTCATGAGTATTAGGCTGTTGTTCTGTTGGTGGTGGCGTTAAGGCATCCTGAGAAACAACTATCTGCCCCGTAAAAGGTACTGCAGGTACAAAACCATTGATGCTGATGCCCGGCAGAAGCGATATGCCGGCGAGTGCACTGATAAGAAGGATCACAGGTGTAAGCGTATTTTGTGCTTCCTTCACGCTTTTTGAAGCAGTTGTGACAGCGAGGCTCATCGCTGATGCGACGGAAGAAAGACCGATAAATGAAATAAGTGTAACGAAGGCTCCTCGCCCAATATTTTGTAAATAATACTCTGCAGAACCATCAGGAAAATATCGCAAGGAGACAAGGATTGTCAGAAGAATCGAAATCACGTTTGCTGCGAGCGTGGCGAGTGTCACACCAAAAATGGCAAGGAATTTTCCAAACACAATATCTTGTGTGCGGCATGGGACGATGAGAAGTGTCTCAATTGTGCCCCGCTCTTTCTCACCAGCAATGGCATCAATTGCTGGATAAAATGATCCAGTCATTGTTAACACGGCGAGAAGCACGAGTATTGCTCCTAAGACCGGCGCAATGATTCTTCGATCAGCAATCACTACCTCAGGTTCCTTGCCCTCGAATATTAATTTGATGGGGTTGAACAAACTGCGTGGAACTTCTGCGAGTTCCATTCGTTCCTCACGAATCTGAGTCGCAAAACTCTGAATGAGTGACTCAAACTGGTCCCGAGTTTTGCTACTTGCAGGGTATTTGTCTGAGACATGGGCAGTCAGATCAATCGTGTTGGACCCTGTAAGCTGTTGTGTAAATCCTTCTGGCACGTCAATCCATAAATCAACTTTTCCAGAATCAAGCAGTTGCTTTGCTTTCTCAGATGGTTCAATCTCAGCGAAGACGTCGCTGGGCCATCCGGGCGGAGGATTCTCTTTAGCGTCTAAAAGAATCATTCCAAGACGGGTAGCTAAACGAGGAGATTCAGGTCCACTGAGAACAAGTGAAAGCGGTGTGGCTGACTGTTGCTCTGCAGTAGTTTGTAGGCCTGTCCGAACACCAAGAGAACTCGAAAGAGCGACCAATGGATAAGTGATCATTGGTAACAGGAGCGTGACAGCAACAGTTCTTCGGTCTCTTAAAAATTCGAGAAGATCACGACGAGCTAATGACACAGCGGCCCAGAGAGAACTGACAGTGTGATTCATGCAGAGGCCTCTCTATCAATTGCACGAAAAAATGCACTTTCAAGATCACCCGAGTCTGAAACAAGCGTATCATGCGTGCCCATGGCGACAATGTGTCCAGTGTTAATGATGACAAAGCGATCACACCTATGTTCGATTTCATGGAGGCGGTGTGTTGATAGTAAAATTGCGTGGCCTCGTTCTCTCAGGTGGTCAAGTGTGTCAAGGAGATCACGTGAACCTACAACGTCGAGCGCATTTGTCGGTTCATCCAAAACAAGAGCTGGCGGGTTATGAACAAGTGCCCTGCCTAGTGAAATGCGTTGCCGTTGTCCTGAAGAAAGCCTGCCAGCCGGACGATCAATGTAGTCACTTAAGGAAAGCGTTTGAATAAGCCACTCCAGTCGTTCCTTGATGGCATCTTCATCAAGACCATGAAGACGTCCGAAAGAAGTAAGTAACTCTCTCGCTGTTAGGCGATCTGGCACACCAGTTGTGGCTGATACATATCCGAGGGACTGCCGTACTCCAACTGGGTCTGTGATACTGTCGTGACCACAGACCTGAGTGCGACCGGATGTTGGTTTTAGAAGTGTTGCAATAATACGAAGTGTTGTAGTCTTCCCAGCACCATTTGCACCAAGTAATCCAACAATTTCACCTGCAGCAACAGACATTGAAATATGGTCAACTGCCCGAACAATCGTTCCGTCACTACTCTTGTATTCTTTTACAAGATCTTTAATTTGGATGACTGGGTCATCTGCTATGAGTTCAGTTGTTCTATCCATCTATCAATTTTCTACGCTTGGTGGAAACTGTCGGCGATTGAGAATAAATCCAGCAGTTGCGAGAAGTACAAAAACAAGAATACAGACAGAAATTATTTGCACGGGTGCTGAAGAATTATCCACAAAAAGTGTCATCTCAATCGGCAGCTCTCGTCGCCATTCCATCCATTCAACAAGAAGACTTCGCAGCCGTAAACTTACTGTGATTTGATTTACAACAGCAGGTAGTAAACCTGCAAAATACTCAACAATCAAGGCAACGCCAACGCTGGCGATAAGGGCACGCTTTGGAAGGATAACGGCAGGAAGTGCAAACAGAGCAGCTCGTCCAATACAGGATAATCCAATAAGAAGGGCAAACATCACAACAAGTCCAACTGGCTGTGTCGGCTGAGCAACAAGGAGTGTGAGTATGAGTGCCGTGAAAGCAACAGTGCCTGTCCAGAGGACAGCAGCAGCAAACGTGCCCAAAAGTAAGCTTTGTCGACCACCTGGCCGGACGGCAATATGTATCCACGTTCCTCGTTCAAGTTCATCGGCGACAACAGGACACATTGTTACAAGAAGCCCAAGGACACAAAGTGCCTCAGGAATGAGGGCGTATATCATGACAACAGTCATGTTCCGATCGATTGGTGCCGTGCGTGTAACGGCAAACATAACCGCTGCTGGGAAAATGGCACCAGCGAGCCCCATTGCAAGGCGGGGTCGAGTCATTAATCGGCTGAGCTGAAAACTGGTGACTGCTCGGATTGCCGCAAATCTATTCTCTTCGGAGGAGCTGTTTTGTTGTTGGTTACGAGGGATCGCCAAGTGTGAAGACTTATTCATTGTTCAACTCCACGATGCAGTTTCACGAGTCGACTGAAGATGCCCTCGAGTGTTCTGTCTTCGGCGATAACTTCACTTACTACAAGACCGTCATGAACTGCTTTGGCAACCACATCTGTAAGCTGACTCACTTGTCTTGTCCCAATGACAACAGTGTTTACATCTGGTATGTGAAGTGTTTCTACAACACCAGCTGCACAGGCGGTTTGAGCAAGATTATTGACAGAGGGTGTTTTGAATTTGATCTTAGTCGGTAAGGCGTCGACCAACTTTCGGATTTCTGGTGCTGATCCATTTGCAACGAGCCGACCTCCAAGAATAACAGCGAGATCAGCGCGTAGTGCTTCAACTTCATGGAGAAGATGACTCGCTACAAGAAGACTCCTCGTCTGAGCCCATGTTCGTACAAGATTGACTAGGTCATGCCGAGCGATAGGGTCGAGGCCATCAAATGGTTCATCGAGTACAAGTAAGTCGGGTTCGTGTGCAAATGCTCCAGCCAATTTTGCCCGTTGTCGCATGCCTTTTGAAAGTGTTGAAAGTGGGCGAACACATGCCTCACCAAGCCCGACTTCTTCAAGTGCACGTGCAGCTCTTCGAGGTGCTTCAGCCGTATCAAAACCACTCAGTCGCATGAGGTAGGTGACCCATTCTTGTGGCGTCGCATTACGTTCAGTGATGTCGGCAGCTGGACAATACCCAATTCTGGCGAGAATCCTCCTGTTTCCAAAAGGAGCTTCTCCGAATACTTGTACAGACCCAATAGTTGGGCGCAATTGTCCAGTAATAAGTCCAAGTAACGTTGTTTTCCCAGCACCATTTGGACCAAGAAGTCCGTGAGCGCCTTGGTCTAGTTCAGCCGAAACGTCGTTGACGCCAATGACAGTGCCGTAGAGCTTTGTAACGTTCTGGAGAGAAAGCATAGGTAATAAAGTGGGCAAAATTTTGAGTTAACTCGATGCTGGGGCAGTTATTCTCCAAGCGAGAATAACCAGGCTGCTGACACTCATTAGGAGCAGTGTCATTGAAGATGGCCACCAGGAACTTGCTCGCGTATCAATACCAAAGATAGCCGCCTGAACCGCACCAAGTGCATGATACGGAGAGACCCAAGCCCAACGATCTTGCACGGTATCGATTCCTGCTGCGCGGGCCAACCATCGAAAGTTACGTCTTATTGGAGAGGCTTCACGTTTTAAACTACGAGAAGATCGATCATCTTCTACTGATTCTATGGTGAAAATGCCACCATCTTGTGTACTGGCAACAAGATCAGCCGTTGAAAGTGCACCATGTGCAATCCAACACGCCACCCATGTAGCGAACCACGCAAAACTAGCGATACGACTTTCAGCCGTGAGTGATGAATAAGCTAGGGCTAAAAAGACAGTTGGAATGGCTAGAATAAAACTTGCGGCGATAATACGAATTGGAAGGTCCCACGTCTCAAATACAACTGAAATACTCGGACTTACAAGAACGCCTGTGAACCAGAGTGCAAGTGCAGGCAGCATGGTGATGACAAGAACCAATAGAAAAAGAATAAGGGATTTGCCGAGGATGTATTCTGCACGCCCCACAGGTCTGGTGAAATAAATGAGCCAGGCTTTTGCTCTCAAGTCACGTGAAATGAGTGTCGGAGCAACTAATCCAAGAACAGCTGCTAAAAGCATCGCTTGAGGGGCTCGCATGAAGGCCAAAAGGAGGCGAGTCCAAACCAGATGTCGTGTGGTTTGAATATCAACGTCACCATCATTGCCGCCGAGGGCATCAGCAAGAACAGTGCCTAGCATGCCAACACCATCAAGATTGCGCCCACGTTGTGCCGCTGTGCCAAGTGAGGTTAGGCGTCCCTCGTCAACAGCTTGTTCAAACGCAAAAAAACTGGCGGCAAAAATAAGTGCTGGGCTCCAAGCAAAAAATACCATACGTCGAAGCCAACGGCTTTCCCAAGCCAGCCGTATGCCAGTCAAAGCAATGACCCAGATCGTTGTTGAAGGACCACATCGCTTGTTGTTCCACGGACGATAACCGACATCTTGCAAGGGCATTAGTGGTCTCCTCGCAAGGTTTGGTCTTGTCTTTGGGAAACTTGTTCAGACTGGCGAAGTGTTTCGATGAAGATATCTTCGAGTGGACGGGTTGCTGGCGATAGAGATCGAATGCTCACTCCAGTTTCGGCTGCAGCAGCCCAGACCGCACTGATATTTTCTGAATTTGGTGACGCAAGGGAGATAATGGATTCTGTCTCACGTACTTCCACACGTGCAATGAGACCACAATCAGAGAGTTTTGCTGCAAGCTTTTCCAGTGGTCCAATTCCTACCAGATGGTGTTCAGGCTGTGGAGGCTTGGTAAGTGCGTCAATGGTGCCAGTGAGTCGCACACGACCGCCAGCGAGCACGATGACTCGATCACAGATAGCCTCTACATCAGGCAGAACATGTGTTGAAACAAAGATCGTTTTTCCATGATCCTTGGCAAGAGTGGTGAGACGCCCAAGCATTGCTTGTCGTTCAATAGGGTCAAGCCCGTTTGTCGGCTCATCGAGAATAATCAATTCTGGATCATGAACGATAGCAGCGGCAAAAGAGACCTTCTGGCGGGTGCCGACTGAGAGCGTCTCAACAGGTCTATAGCGCTCCTGACCCGCGTCGCACCAATCTAAAACTTCGTGAGACCTCCGTAGTGCTTCAGTTGACGGTAAGCCTGAAAGACGTGCGGCATATCGAACCATCTCAACACCAGATAAACCTGGGATTGTGCATTCATCTTCAGGAACAACCCCAACAATCTGACGAACACGACGAGGTGTACGATATGGGTCGTGTCCAAATACCCGCGCTTGGCCGGAAGCAAGTCGTACAAGCCCAAGGATAGACCTAACGAGTGTGCTCTTCCCGGCACCATTAGGCCCAACGAGACCAGTAATCCCAAGAGTAACATCCAGCGAAACGCCATCCAGCACAGTTCGGCGCCCGTATCGTTTGACAATATTATTCAGTCGAACGGGAATGGTAGCATCGGAAATTGTCATGGGTGTTGGTCTGGCTCAAAGTTCTCCAAACACGAAGAAGTTAATTATCCATCACTTCAGTCTCTTTTGCTTTTGCAAGATCACTAACGCGTCCCTCGAATTTTTTTGTGAGATCCTGAACTTCTTCTTTTGTATTGTTGCAATCATCTTCCGTCATAGTGCTGCTTGTCTTCTCCCCGTCGGCAGCTTTATTTGCGTCTCGTCTCACGTTACGGATTGCAACCCTCGATTCTTCTGCAAGTTCTTTAATACGAGCAGTCATCTTTTTTCGAACATCAGTTGAAAGTGATGGGACTGTAATGCGGATCACCCTGCCATCGCTCTGGGGATTGAGACCCAAGTCACTCGACTGAATTGCTTTTTCAATGTCCTTTATCGTACCTGGATCAAACGGTCGAATAACAATCTGATTCGGCTCAGGTGCTCCTACATTTGCCAAAGCCTTGATCGGAGTTGGTGACCCATAGACCTCGGCTCGTAGTGAATCTACAAGCCCCGGATTAGCACGGCCGGTGCGGATTCCAGTGAGTGAGTTTCGAAAGACATCAACAGCTTTCTCCATCCGTTCCTCCGCGTCCAGAAGAATTTCATCGGCTGCCATTTTTTTTCCTCCTTATCTCAGGACAAGATTACGTACTGAGCTTATTTACACGATGTAAAGATTGTCACTCACTTGCCAACGAAGAGCAAGTAGATCGTCAACCCGAAGCAGTCTCCGCATGGCTGCTCACAAGCGTGCCACACTTTTCACCGGCAACGGCTCGTTCAATATTGCCATCTTTACGGTAATTAAAAACAAGAATGGGCATGTTGTGTTCCATGCATTGAGATATTGCGGTCGCGTCCATCACTCTTAGGTTTTGTTCTCGAACCTGTTGGAAACTGAGGTCGCGATAGAGTACAGCATGGGGATTTTTTTCAGGATCATCCGAATAAACTCCATCAACACGCGTCGCCTTCATCAGGATATCTGCTTCGAGTTCAAGCGCACGCTGAGCTGCTGCTGTGTCAGTTGTTACAAAGGGACTCCCCGTTCCGGCAGCAAGAATAACAATGATTCCTTTGTCGAGATGGTGGCGTGCTCTTCGGCGAATGTATGGCTCTGCAACACCGTCCATACGAATGGCAGTCATCAGTCGCGTTTCAACACCGAGAGTCTCTATTGCGTCCTGTAAGGCCAAGCCATTGATTACGGTTGCCAACATGCCCATGTAGTGAGCAGTTGCTTCTTGAACGCCACTATTTCCTGCCGTGAAGGAGGCGCCACGAAGAATATTGCCGCCACCAATGACAACAGCCAACTGCGTTCCACGAGCAGCTGCCTGTACCGTTTGATTAGCAATGTGAAGAACTTCTTCCATTGCAATGCCACGTTCTCCGGGATGGGAAAAACTTTCTCCAGAAAGTTTCAAGAGCACACGGCGGTAAGGGTCTGATGACATGAAATATAGTTTACCCTGAGTTGATAACTGGACTAAAAGGAAGAGTGCAGCAGATCAACGATGAATCTGCCTTACTGCTTTGACGAAGCATTAATCTCCACTGCCAATTTTCCAATGTTCCATACGTTTGACATCGAGACCAGCACTTTTCAAAAGTTTCCCAACGCTTTGCTTGTCGTCTTTAACAAAAGGCTGCTCGAGCAATACACACTGGCTGAAGAAATTTCGAAGCCGGCCCTCGATCATTTTTTGGATGATATTCTCAGGCTTCCCTTCTTGCTTTGCAGCTTCCGTAAGGATTTCACGTTCTTTATCAACAACTTTTTGATCGAGATCTTCTTTGACAATGGCCTGAGGTGAAAGGGCAACGATATGCATAGCCACGTCTTTCGCAACTTCTGCTGCGGCTGATCCTGTGGTTTCACCGGTGATCTCAACAAGAGCAGCCTTCGAGCCATCGTGATGGGCATATCCACCACATGGTGCATCAATACGACAGATACGGGAGAGTTCGAAAACTTCACGCATACGGTTAAAAAGATCGTCCTTCAGTTCTCCAAGGGTCTTATCAGGATGCGCCAGGCTTTTTTGGTCGAGGAGTTCTTCTGGAGATGCAGCACCAGGGCCAAGGGCAAGTGTTTTCGCAATGTCATTTACAAATTCTTTGAAATCAGGGCTGCCTGCCACTGGAGCACTTTCGCACTTGAGTTCGATGATCGCCCCAACACTTTTTTCGAGGTCTGTAAAAATGGCTAGCCGGCCCATTGAAGTTTCGCGATCTGCTCGCATAGCTTGTGTTTTAACACCCTGCTTGCGCAGCCAGTCAACAGCCTGTTCCGTATCACCGCCACACTCAGCGAGCGCTTTTTTGCACTCCATCATCGGTAAACCAGTTTTCTCCCGCAGTGCCATTACCGCGGCGGCTGTTATTGCTGCCATTGTTTTAAGTCCTCATGTCGTGTCGGGGATTGTGATGAAAAGCAAAGATGAGTTGAAGATTCGAAAGGTACGGTGCGACGTTCAGGATCAAATCGCATAGCGTCTTACGCAGCCACAAAGCAGAACACCGTACAGTCGATCGGTAGGAGTTATGTTTTTGCGGAAGGTGGTGCAACATTACCACGTGCTTTCGGTGCAGCCTTTGCAGGTTTTGCATCACGAGTGGCACCCTCATCCTTTGACGGATTCTTCTCGGCAATCTCTGCTCTACCCTCAATAATGGCATCAGCAAGCATAGAAGTAACAAGTTCGATTGAACGGATCGAGTCGTCATTTCCAGGAATTGGAAGATCGACTACGTCTGGATCACAATCGGTATCGATGAGAGCTACTGTGGTAATCCCCATTTTACGTGCTTCGTTGATGGCATTTTTTTCTTTTTTTGGATCAAAGATGACGAGGCATTCCGGTAGTCGGGAGAGCGTGCGAATGCCCCCAAGGTTACGAAGCATTTTTCTGTGCTCTCGTCGCAAGGAAGATTGCATTTTCTTCGAATATTTATGGAAAGCATCAGATGGGAGCAATTCCTCAAGCTCTTCGAGGCGAGCCAATCGATTTCGAATGGTTCGAAAGTTGGTCAGCGTGCCACCAAGCCAACGTTCACTGACGTAGGGCATTCCACAGCGATTAGCTTCTCTTACTATTGCCTCTTGTCCCTGACGCTTGGTCCCGACAAACAGAATCAGACTTCCTGTCGAGGCAACCTGTTTCAGGTATTTTTTACTACGGAGGAGACCACGAATTGTTTCGCGGACATCAATAATGTGAATTAGATTTTTGCGGCCGAAAATATAAGGCCGCATTTTTGGGTTCCAACGACTTGATCGATGGCCAAAATGAACACCGGCTTCAATGAGTTCCTGAGCGAGGACATTAGACACGGTAAATTTGCACTTTCTGTGGGTAACTAAGAAATCCGTGTGCCAGCATTGGGCGACACGACTGCCAAGAATTCAGGTTCAAATACTTCGGCCAGCACTGTAAATATCGGTGTTTTCCGTTATTTGTCAATCCGCTGGGGCTCTGGGCGACTTCCGTAGGACTTGCACGGTTCCCTCTTTCAGTCAGGAAGTGGCTTGAATTTAGGCTAGGATCGAAATTAGACTGATTCGAACGGTCAAATATTCAATTTTTAACCCGAAGGGTAAACGCCAGCAGGCCGGCATGGCACTCCCAGGCTGAGGCTATGTCGATGCGACACGTTCTATCTGCAACCGTCCAGAATGTTCCTGGTGTTCTTGCGCACATTTCGGGAATGCTTGCTTCTCGTGGCTACAACATTGATAGCCTTGCAGTTGGGGAGACAGACGATCCTGAGTTTTCGCGCATGACTTTTGTGCTCCGTGGAGATAACCGAGTTCAAGAGCAGGTCAGGCGGCAACTTGAAAAAATTGTCACAGTAGTAAGCGTTGATGACATAAGTTCACGCAATTATGTCGAACGTGATTTAACGCTCGTGAAAGTGTCAGCCACTGCCGGACAGGATCGTTCGAATGTCAGGGAATTGGCAGGAATTTTTCGTGGACGAGTTGTCGATGTTGCTGCCGACAGTGTGATTGTAGAAATCTCAGGTACCGAAAAGAAAATTGAAGCGTTCATCGACATGATCCGTCCATTGGGTATTATCGAGTTGGTTCGAACTGGCCGAATTGCGATGGTTCGAGGCAGCAACTCTAGTTGTGAACAGAACAACATGGAGCCTGCGAGCGACAGTTAATTCATTTCAAGAACCTGCTTCACGTAAAAGGCGTTAGGGTTCTTCAGTAGTGCTAAACTATAAAAATTTTAAATGTAACCCTTAGGTTCAAAAGGAGCCCCTCGTGCCAGCCACAATTTATTACGATTCCGATGCTGATTTGGCCGTACTCTCAGGCAAAACAATTGCTGTCATCGGGTACGGGAGCCAAGGCCATGCTCAGGCACAGAATCTTCGTGACAGTGGGCTGCAAGTG
This sequence comes from Planctomycetota bacterium, assembly GCA_014238855.1. Lineage (GTDB taxonomy): Bacteria > Planctomycetota > Planctomycetia > Pirellulales > UBA1268 > UBA1268. The sequence continues at coordinate 28,136 of JABAAH010000020.1, read as the reverse complement.
GTTGTTGCACAGAGACCCGGCGGGCCAAACTTTGATCTCGCGAAAAGTCATGGCTTCGATCCACTTTCTGTGAAAGAAGCTGTAAAGCAGGCAGATGTCGTAAATATTCTTTTACCGGATGAACTGCAGGGCGATGTCTATCAAACGTGCATCAAGCCAAATCTAAAGGCTGGTGCAGTTCTTATGGCTAGTCATGGATTTAATTTTCATTTCAGTCAGGTTGAGCCGCCACCTGGTCACGACATTCTTCTTGTTGCCCCGAAAGGCCCCGGGCACCTTGTGCGAAGTGAGTATGAAAAGGGAGGCGGCGTGCCTTGTCTGATAGCACTTGGTGAAGGTGCTTCCGAGGAGACAAAAAAGATTGGGCTCGCATACGCTAAGGGTATTGGTGGTACTCGCGGTGGTGTGATTGAGACAACCATAGCCGAAGAAACAGAAACAGACTTATTCGGCGAACAGGCAGTGCTTTGTGGTGGAGTGTCAGAACTTATCAAAGCAGGGTTCGATACACTTGTTGAGGCGGGCTATCAGCCAGAGATGGCATATTTTGAGTGCCTTCATGAGATGAAATTGATCGTCGATCTTCTTTACCAAGGTGGGCTGGAGTACATGAGATACAGTGTCTCCAATACAGCTGAATATGGTGACTACACACGAGGTAGTCGTGTGATTACAGCTGAAACCCGTGCAGAAATGAAGAAAATTCTCGAAGAGATTCAATCCGGCGAATTTGCGAGAGATTGGATCCTCGAAAATCGTGCAGGTGCTGCAATGTTCAAGGCTACGCGTCGTCGGGAACGAGAGCATAAGCTGACTGAAACAGGTCGTCATTTGAGAAAGATGATGAAATGGATTGACTCAAAAGAAGTTTGATCTAATCCATAGTGTCGACGATGACGATTGATACTGAAATGGACTGTGGAAAATAGTCAGTACTTGCAGCCAGAGTCACAATCATGAAACCAGCAGAGCAGAAATTGCGTGATCTCTATGATCATCTTGAGCCGGGAGACCGTATTGAAGTGGTTCATGGTGTGACTGTGGGTTCAAGTGCGAAATGGAGCACAACGACCATTGGCAAGGTTCTGAGGCGAGAGCGTCGTCGTCATGGGCTTCATTTTAGGCGGAACAGTGATGACAAAGTTTTCAGCGATGTTCTCATCCTTGCCAGAGACGATGGCGAACTAACAACCGTTACCATTGACGAGTTTACGAGTATAAAAAAACTCTAAACGTATAGTTCTTGGGTTTTTCTTACTGGACTCGGACGATGGAGCACTTCAGGTACTCACCCTCTAGGCAGTGCAGATTCACCGGATGGTCAATGGCAGCTCCGCGATGCTCAAGAAGTTGCAATGTGCGTCCACTCCGTTGACCAACAGCCGAGAGCATCATTAGAAAATCATCACGTGAGATAGCCCCAGAGCAACTACACGTCACAAGAATTCCACCAGGTTCAAGGAGGTCTACACCTAGGCGGTTAATACGATGGTACGCACGAAGTGCGTCAGAGGCAGACGCTCGACTGCGTGCAAATTTTGGTGGATCGAGTACAACCATGCCAAATTTTTCGCCATTTTCATGAAGAGACGAGAGTTTTTCAAAGGCGTCGGCCTGTTCAACTGACATTGTCGTTGCATTATTGAGTTCGGCATTAGCTCGAGCTAGTGAAACAGCCTTCAGACTCGAATCCACTGAAAGAACTGAAGAAGCATTTCCGGAAATAGCACTCGCTACTCCAAAGCCACCGGAATAGCAGAACATGTCGAGTACACGCCTTCCGGCTGCGTAGGCTGCCGCAGCCTGACGATTTTCTCGCTGATCAAGGTAATATCCTGTTTTCTGCCCTTCAGCGAGATCGACCCCAAAACGAAGGCCGTGTTCTTCGACGAAGATTGGTCCATCGGGTCGTTCGCCACGCAATTGTCTGTCAGCTAAGTGCAGGCCTTCAAGTTTCCCCAGCCCGCGTTCAGCACCGCGAAGTAGAATGCCCTTCGGCCGAAGAAGATGCTCCAGATTGTCACAGATCATGTCGAGTCGCTCAGCCATAGCAAGGGCCGTGACTTGCAAGGCAAGGTAGGAGCCATATTGATCAACAATAATGCCAGAAAGACTGTCCCCCTCGCTGTTGATAAGCCGGCAGCCACTTTTCTCGGAATGCAGTCCATAATGCTGCCGCAAGCTGATAGCGTTTTCAATACGAGCTCTCCAGAATTTTTCATCGAGCGCTTCGTTCTCCACAAATGTGTAGAGTCTGATGCGGATTCGGCTTGATGCATTCCAGAGTCCACGAGCAATAAAGTTGCCATCGTGTGTGACAACGTCGACCACTGCTCCACTGGCGGGCTCTCCATCTACACGCAGGATTGCAGACTCAAGAACCCACGGATGCCTGCCAAAAAATGGTCTAGCACGTTTGGGCTTAATAAAGACAGTAGCCTCGGAAAGTGCCGCTGAGGCCACATCATTCTCAGGCATGAACAACCTGCTTTGTTGCCGGTTCTGGCAACACGTGAGGCTGAGGAAGCGTATCTGTTCCTGCCTCGGTTTTAAGCCGACGCTGGCTGTTCTTTTCAGACTTCTTCTTGTTAAGACGGAGAACGCTCCATCCAAAAATATCACCAAGTGGTCCAGCCAATAATGCCGGAAGCAACACAAGATTTCCGACCAATGCAACAGTGAGCATGGCGAGCATCATATGACCAAATCGTTGTGTCGGTCCAAACGGAGAGAGTGAGAACACGGATAAACCAATACCAATAACACCCCAACTTTGGTACATCGCTCTAGCACAGCCTTTATAAGCCAACATTGTGGCTTCTTTACGATTCATGCCCTCAGAGATGCCTCGTCTAAACCAAAGCATAAAATGAACAACATCATCAACGGTAACACCGAGGGCAACGCAAGGGGCCATTACCGTACCGATATCAATGAGTAGATTGCCAGTACCGAAACTTTGAAGAAGTGCATTTCCCCATCCCATCCCTCCGAAAACAACGACAGCAGGGAAGGCAGCAGGAAGTAGCAGTACAAGCCCGGCTGAAGCGGCGCGGCAAAGAAGTATCATGACCAGAACAATAATTGCAAAGTCGCTGATAAAGCCAAGTATGAGTCCGTCAAGCAACGAATGCTGTGCCTTATAAACCAGTGGTACGAGACCAGTGTAGTCAACTGAAATTCCTTGCGTGCCATCAGCGTCATAGCTCGCCAGTATTGGATCTATTTTGGACTGTAAGTCTCGTTTGAAGTCCGCGTAATCAACTTCTTTTGTTGCGCTCACACGAGCACTAATTCGCCACAGTTCCTGATCACGGATCCCTTCTTCACTTTCTACTTTTGCTTCACGCAAGTAGTCTCCCTCAAGAAATTCATCACGGTGAGCAACAAGCCTACGGTTCAGCACGCTCCGACGTGTCCTAGCGTTGAGACCAAATACGCGACCAGCAGCCCCACCAATCCCACCACCACCAACATCGAGACTACGACCAAAAGTGACCGTTGAGAGAGAACTGCCAACTTCACCGAGTTCACCAATTTCGCGCTGTATCTCGTCTACGAGTTCCATTCGTTCGAGGAAGTTGAGATCACACTTCTCTTGATCAACCCGAATAAGTATTTCCATAGGCACAAGCGGCCCAAGATTTTTCTCAAGCCAGCGATAATCTTGTCGAATCCGCGCTTGAGGTGAAAATAGCCTCATAAGCTGAACACTACTTTCGACACGGGTCATTCCATAACCAATACCTGCCATAGCAATGAGACAAATTGTGGCGATTGCAATATTGTGTCGTGTGATCCAATGACCGACACCCCACCATGGGCTTTCTTCAATAGGTCGCCATGAGTCATTAGTGTCCTCATCAGAGCCCGTACCAAGACGAAGTTTTGGCGGAAAAAGTTCGAGGCACGCAGGCATGAATGTGATTAAAATGATGAAACTTACAACAACCCCGATTGCTGAAAAGATGCCAAACATTTTGATTGGGACTAGAACACTCACAGCGAGCGTTGCAAGTCCCACAGCTGTTGTGCCTGTCGCTAATGAGAGCGGTAAAAGAGCATGACGCACTGAAGCACCGGCAGCGCCTTTAAGCACGCCCTTTTCAGCTAATTGATCACGGTAATAGTTGGCAAGGTGGATCGCCCCACTGGTTGTTGCGACATAGACAAGAGAGGGCATGGTAAGAAGGATTGCATCAACCGGATATCCTGAATACCACACGATCGCAAGGCTAGCAAACATGCTATAGACACCGGACGCGAGGACGAGTCCAACAAGCATTTTGCTTTTAAGACTCCACCAACTAACGAAGAACCCGACAACAAGGGAAAGCCCAAAGAGTAATGTGACGCTTGTCTGACCTGCGCGATCAATCGACACATTGTCAACCGGTGGGCCACCCATGTGCAGTGTTTCTTCGGGAATACCGCATTCTTCGACAGCAACATTTTTTATAGTATCGATTGCACCATGAAGATTTGCCCGTGCCGCATCTGAAAGTGTAAGAACAAGGCAGGTCTGAAGGTCATCAACTTCTGCTTCCGTCAAATCTGCGGCATAAGTTTCTCCACGATTCTGTTCACCTGGTGAATCGATGTCACCGATGAGTGCGCCGGTAAGTCTGTCAACTGCTTCTTCTGTATCCAGATTAAGCGGTTCTTCCGTCATCCGCTCGACGGCTCGGGGACCAGTCTGAGCTGTTTTGAAAAAGATGGGCCGGTCAATACGGGACGCCTCTTCAGGTGGCGGCAGCAATTTTCTCGCAAGCAACTCAAGGCGAGGATCGTCCATCGTGCACCCAACCCAGCTCACGAGAATAAATTCTTCACCCTGGAAATTTTCCCGAAAGAAGCGATAGGTTTTGGTCTCTGGATATTCCTGAGGTAGCCATCCTTTTACGTCATTGCGATTATTTCCTTTGGCCTTAATTGCTCCCACAACAACCATGGGAAGCAGAAAGACTAGGACAGCGAGAATCCAAACACTGTATCGCTCGTAAAATCCGGGTCGGTGCGACATAAGGGCTCTGGGGGAACCTAGTTACGGAATAATATTAGACATTGGTATCTTTCAACAATCATCGAATCTACAAAGCTTCGGTGGCAGTTGAGCGAGCAATGCTGCAATCAATTGGAACACAAAGGAATGGTCGAACTGAAAGATACAGTGGAAAGCTAACCATGTTCCTCACCAGAGTCTATATCTTTCCTCCGTAAATGGCTTGCTTTTTTCCTGCCGGATCCGTGCTGAACCGTCCTCTAGGCAAGGTTTTCCTGTCCGGAAGACTCTTGTTACGCGGCAGAGCCGTTATAATGCCCCCCTTTCGTGTGGTGCGCGGTTGGGTTGCCATTATTCTGTGCTCTGAGGGCATTTTCAAACGGTCTTATTCAAACGGTCTTATAGAGACCTTTTTTCATTAGTGCGCTGTCTCATTGGCCTGAAAACCACAGGTTTTATGGCTTCCGTCACAAAAGGGTCGATTTGAGGACTCTCCGCATCGACACAATGCAACAACTGATTTGTGGGTGGGTATTGTGAACGCTTTGCGATGGTGATCCGTAATTTGAATCGTCACCGATAGAGTGCCATCAACGTCCTGTGGTAATTCGACAACGAGTGGACCATCTTCTCGACAACGGAGTCTCACGACAGGAAGGTTTATGACCAGATTCTCCGATTTTTGGATCGTCACGTTAACGTTCCTTCGCGGTCGTCTGCAGTGTCTGTTGTCGGGGTTTCTGCTGTGGCTGCGTTAATAACCACCACCAAAACAACATTGCGCATGCCAGAATCCCAACAGACATCAATTGAGAAATTGACAGGGGTGTTCCTAAAGCAGGCGGTTCATCGATCCGAATCTCTTCGAGCAAAATTCGTGAGATTGGATGAAGTGTAATGACCAGAGCAAAGACTTCACCGTCTCTTCGAGCAAAAGGTGTAAAAGCAATAGCTAGTAGAGCCAAGAGAGCTGCATCCAGAGATGCGTAGAGTTGTGCTGGGTGAATTGGAAGCGTTTGCACGGTGCTCCCATCGATACCGGGTTTTGATATGAGCCCTCGGCTGACTTGGTCAAACCATGGTGGACTACCTGCAGGAAATTCCACAGCCCATGGCAATTCACACAAACCGCCGTAACAGCATCCGTTTAAGAAACAGCCAATTCGTCCGAGTGAGAGTCCTACTAAGAGACCAGGCGCAATACAGTCAGCAAGTTGAGTAATAGAGATATGTCGTCGTTTAGAAAACATCCACGCAGCGATTGATGCTGTTGGTAAAGCTCCAAAAACGACGAGACCACCGGCAGGAATATTGATGATTGCGAGAATGGATTGCAGCAAACTTTTGTCAGCTGAAAAAAACTGTTCATGATATTCAAGGACAAAAAATATTCTTGCGCCTGCTATTCCGGCAAGAAAAACCTCTAGTCCGAGGGCGACAATCGTGTCTGCATCGATACCAATTTTACGTCCACGAATAATTGAAAGCCATGTGCCAGCAGCAGCGGCAGCAACGAGCATCGTCCCATATCCACGCACGGGAATCCCTTGACCGTCATCGAGTGCAGGCAGCCCCCACACAATAACAATGCCACTTATTACCAGTGGAATGAGAAGAGATTCGAGTGCTTCTCGGAAGCCTCTTTGTCGTCCGGTGAGCATGATTGCCGCTGTGCCGAGCACCAATAGTACAAAAAAAAGAACACCCCATCCGAAGAGCGGCAAAGATGTTGAGCCGAGTGAGATCTCTGAAGGTATATAAAAAAGAGTAGTTAGCACGAAGATAAAGTCTGGGATGGCAAGAGAAGGTTGTCAATCAATCGAGTTGATCCCACTCGGCAGGCAATAAGAATAATGGCTGGTGTGCTTGGGTTCGATTCAGGAATTTTTTGTAAAGATTCAGCATCGACAATATCAGCGTACTCGATCTGAATCTTTTTTGCGGAAAGCATTGTTTTGAGATCTTTTTCTATTTTATTGATTGCTATGCCATTGCACCAATGTTTTTTTGCCTGCTGCAATGAAGAATAGATAGTCAGGGCCTGTTCTCGGTCAGTTTCACTCAGGTAAGTATTCCGGGAACTCATCGCAAGGCCATCTTTGTCACGGACTGTTGGGCATGTCACAACCTCAACATCGACCCCAAGGTCTCGTACCATCTGGCGAACCACAAGAATTTGCTGCCAATCTTTTGCGCCAAAATAAATTTTGTGAGCGGGTGCACTTTGGAGCAGTCGTAAGACTACCGTTGCGACGCCTGAAAAGTGACCCGGTCTCAACGTGCCTTCGTATGGTTTGGCCGGCCCGGACACCTCAACACGGGTTGAATCACCAGGTGGAAACATTTCTTGAACATCAGGTGCAAAGACCCAACGAACACCATGCTGAGCTAATAGATGCACATCAGCATGAAGATCTCTTGGGTATTCTTTGTAATCTTCATCGGGTCCAAATTGGCTTGGATTTACAAAAATTGACGTGATGACATCGTCACACTCAGCAGTTGCGTGCTCAACCAGAGAGGTGTGACCCTGATGCAAACTGCCCATTGTAGGAACAAAACCAATCCGTTTGCCCGACGCCCGATTCGTAAGTATCAGGTTCCGCATCTCGGCACGCTTCCGAACAATGAGTGGCGTTGGCATGGTTATGAGATGCCCTCAATGGCAGCAACGGCATCAAGAGCAGCCTTTCCGAGATCATCGGCTTCAATTTCAATGATCGCTTTTGGAAGGAAGCGTTTGTCCTCAGTATTTCCTAAACGCTCGGCAATATGCTCTTGCAGCGTGAGCAATGTCGCAATGCTTTGGTCAGTCGTAGTCATCGCTTGTACCGCAATCAAATCAGAAAAAATATCACTTTGCTGAGATGCGTGAGACCGATAGGCAACTCTTTCTGCCAGCGTTTGTTGATTCACATTGAGAAGGAGTACCACGTGCGGAGGAACTGTTTTTTGAATAATCGCCGTGAATGCTTCTTCGAATTCCTTATTTGGTTCAATGGCGGTATTGAGTGTTGTTGCTACCCGAATGGCCTCAATCCAATAATCGGTGACGGTTCCATGTGGGTCATCGGGCCACTGAGTTTCTAATAGTGGGGCTGCATATTGTTGCGCTATGTGAAGTAACTGCTCTGTTGGTGCTCTCGTTTGTGATGCCTGGTTGTCGTGTGAAAAGTCTCTACCGTTCACTGGCAGCGGGGCAGGTGCGTGAATCAATCTTGAAAGCGTGACGTCCGCTATGGCATCGGCAATTTCTGGTGCACCGCTTCCAGGAACCCCTACAACAGCAATATGAAGATGAGGCTCTAAAATATTTTCAAGGAGTTCACCAATAGTGCACTGAGATACCGGATGTTGTAAGCCTGAGGCAATTTCGGCTGCTGGTTCAAGAACAAACCGCCGTGTTGTCATGCGTGGATGGGGCACCTGAAGACGTTCAGTAGTCAGAACACAGTCTTCGTAGAGAAGTAAATCCAGATCAATCGTGCGGGGGCCCCATCGTGTTTCTCGAGATCGCTGCAGTGTGTTTTCAATAGCTAAGAGCATATCAAGAACCTCGATCGGCTCGAAGGTTGTTTCAATGAGGCAGGCAGCGTTCAGGTAGGGAGGTTGTCCAGGTAGACCACCCACAGGCCTTGTCTCTAGAAACTGACTCACACGCAATATCTGGACGCCTGGCATGAAGCGAAGCATGTCAATTGCCTGGTCTAGCTGCTGCCGTCTGGCTCCAATATTTGCCCCACAACCGATAAGGCATCGTGCAGTCTTTTGAGAACGACTAGATTCAAGGACCATTACGTATCCTCACATCGTTGTGGGCGCTGCAGAAATTTGACTGAAAACTCGGCCGCTTAAGTAAAAACCCTTAAAGGTTCTTTTCCAAGCTTTAAGTTGCTTGGAAATAGTTCTAGGTCGAATGCAACGAAAACATCTTCCGCGGTCTAAGGCACGTCACCACAGAGCGTACGCACATGGAACGGTTAGAGAAATTATAAAAACAAACTTCGAAGACGGGGGGGACATCCAAACCACAGGTAAACCCGTCGACTGTCGATCCCTCACGTCGCCGCCCCCCTTAGATTCCTCGAAGTTGTATATCATGAACGAGTTCAGTCAATGAATAAATATAATGAAACCGACTCGTTTAAATCTTTCCCCCGATTGAATGAATTAGTGGTCAAAATGCTATCTCAATTTAAAAAAATTTAAATTGACAAAAATAAATTTTTTTAAAAGTCAGAATGAATTACGAAGCACGTTAATGCGTTCATGTGTTTCACTAGATGTGCATTCTGTGTTGCTAAAAAATCCTGTCAAGCAGTGTCTCGCTTATACGTAAGTTATCACTGATGAAAGAAAAAAGTTTATAAATTTTCGTCATTAAAAATGTTGACACGACTTACATTTTTTTCTGCCAGCAGCCTTAGGGTCTCGGCAGTGCCTAGAAAAATGCACCAAAATAAAAGGTTCAGGATTTCGAGCTACCGGTGTCAAAGTGCTCGGTCTCTGCAATACACGTTGATACTGAATTTAAAGAGTTTAATGACTGGCTTTCTAGTCTATTGTGTGTATTTTTGGGGAAACAGAGCTTCCAAAGTGCCTGCCAGATAGTTTTTTCTTAGGAATCAGTGGAACTTCTTTCTGCCAATTAGTAGGAGTGCCCGAAGGAAGCCGATATACTGCTTTTCCCGAGGATATACGTTTCAAAAAGATTGCTCCAAATGCTCCGTAGAGGTATGTATCGGTGATTTCAGCCCGTCCCAGTGTGACTGACTTGGTGTTTCGGCTTTATGGTCGTTCTCTGCACCCGGAACTCTTTCGAAGGCATGCAGTACGGCGTGTTGAACGAGGTGAATTTCGAGCCGAGATTGCCATAACCGAGAGTGGCCATACGGTGTCTTGGACAAGTGGGAATCTAACGTTAGTTGAGGTAGCGACATCAGACCACCAGCCTCTTCCGAAGAAAAGGCGATTGCTCTCATACCCAATTCAGGGAGAACGTTCAGACTCGCTGGAGTGTGCTAATGGCGTTTGTTATGAAACAAGTTTTCAGTTAGAGAAAGTGCGACCAGATGTGTTTTGGACATTCCAGCAGGAATTATCAGCCGATAGCATTTCGCAAGGGTTATTTCATCGTTTTGCAACTCGTGGACGTCTTGCAGTTGGGGCTATTAGTTGGGTGAATGTGGAAACACGTACAAAAAGCCTTTTGATCCAAGCTTTCCATACTTTCCCAGAGGAGTTTGCAATCGTAAAAAGTCAATCAATTTTCCAACTGCCTTAATGCTATAATTTATCGACCTCATGGCTTTTCGACGACGAGTTTAATTTTATGCAAAAAAATAACAGTGATTCATCTGTTGCCGAAACCAGCCGAATTCTTATTGCCGACGATAATGAGCCGAACCGTGAACTTCTTGAGGTATATCTGGCTGATATCGATTGTGAAATTGAGACTGCTATTGATGGTCATGATACTTTAGAAAAAGTGACATCATTTGATCCAGATATTATTCTCCTCGATATAATGATGCCAAAATTATCTGGTTTTGAAGTCTGTCAGCAACTCAAGACAAATCCAACAACACGGCAGATTATGGTTTTGATGGTGACGGCACTTGGAGAGCTTGGCGACATAGAACGCGCCGTGGAGGCAGGAACAGACGACTTTCTTTCAAAGCCAGTGAACAGAATAGAGTTAGTGAAGCGGGTTGAAAACATGCTGAAATTGCGTCACGTAAGTGATGAACTTCAGCGATTACGGAGCTACATCAGCAGCATGGATAACGACCTACCACCAAGGTGACGATTTTTCACGGCCTTGTCATGCCAACCTGTTCTAGAACGCGTATGGTGGCAGGGGACTTGTTTAAGACATATAAATGCATGCCAGGAATTCCCTGAGAGATCAGTTCTTCGGCTTGCTTTGCTGCATATTCAACACCTACTTCAAACTGCGCATTGGCATCGTCCCCAGCCTGCTCCATTGCATTTGTAAAATGACTTGGCAGTCGGGCCTTGCAAAGATTTGCAATTCGCTGAATCTGTTTAAAGTTTGTCACCGGCATGAGCCCCGGAATAATTGATTGTGTAATGCCAAGTGATGAACACCGATCCCGGAATCGAAAAAAGTCAGCATTGTCGTAAAAAAGTTGCGTTACAACCGTATCACTACCAGCATCACATTTCTGTTTGAGGTATTGAAGGTCTGTATCAGTGCTGACTGCTTCTTGGTGGGTTTCGGGATAGCCAGCGACAAGAATTCTCAGTTGGGGGAACTCTTGTTTAATGAGAGCCACTAATTCAACAGCATAATGAAGACCGTTGGCAACTGGAGTGAACGTAGTTTCGCCCTGCGGAGGATCGCCACGCAGTGCGACAATTGCGGTTACACCCGTCTTCTGGGCTTCTTGGAGGTATTCTCTTAATTGGTCAGTGGTGCTGCCAACGCAGGTGAGATGGCTGGCAATAGCAATAGATGGATACCTTGTACGAACACCGTTTAATACCTCGAGCGTCTTTGTCTGAGTCGAGCCACCTGCTCCGTAAGTACAGGTAATCAGTGTGGGTTCAAACCCCATTAACTCATCAACAGTCTGCCAGAGCATTGCCTCTGACTCTGCAGTTTTTGGAGGAAATAACTCAAAAGAGAGTTCAAATGAATCTTTTGCATAACTTTCTTGCGGTGTCACAACGATCCCTTTCTGCAATGGAAGGAAATTGGAGTATCGGGAATATAAGAATAGCGGGAATATGAAAGTAGATAGTTTAAAAACCGTACATGGGGGTATTAACCTAACAGAGAATTTTAAAATCACATATTTTCAAATAAACCCACCTGCTGGGGACCTTCCCAACGCACGTAGGCTATCGATTACAAGGGCGGTTTCGATAGTGTTGCAATATTAGCGATGAGGTTCCTGTCTGCTTGATGAAGCTGGATGCCACGGCGGTTCATCATTCTATCAAGAGCAGTGACAACTTGTTCAACAGTTGCCGTGGTTTCTTGATGACTTTCTCCGAGTTTTGTAGAAAGAGGTGGAATGAAGTTCGTTACATTACCGCCGAGAGTTGCAGCTGCACCAATGAGTGCTCCACAAGGCAAAGAAGTATGAATTGCAGTCTTTGTGAAATCACCACAAAGCGCTCCGAAAAACTGTCGATGAGTCTGAATAATATCATTGGTGTTCAAGCGGATGCGGATCGGGCCATAGCTCACTTTGAGATTACTCGTGATCGTTCCAGCACCAAAATTGACCCAACTACCAAGATGGCTGTGGCCGAGAAATCCAGCGTGTGCCTTATTGGAAAAATTTTCTATCACAGAGGAGATGACTTCACCGGCGATACGACATCCTTGACCGATAGCAGTAGCTGGCCTCAGCCAAGAGTGTGGATAAATCTGTGTTCCCGATCCAATTTTTATCGGCCCATCAAGGCAACAAAAAGGCCCCACCGTGACACCTTCGTCGATAAGGATTGGTCCTGACTGAACAGATACGAAATCATCAATACGTGCTGCAGTGCTCGGATCAATTTCTCTTTTCTGAAAAATGCCAGGGCGTGATTCAATGTATTGTCCAGTGGTTATGGCAAGCTCGATCATCTCCCCAATGGTTTCTTCGTGAGCGGTAAGAAAGTCCTCGGGAGACTTTATGAGTTGTAATTCATTACCGATAAAAGGTGCATCGGTTTCATCGAGGAGTTCTTTAGGCAGCCGAGTTTTAGATACAAGCGTCTGCGTGAATTGTCCTTTTTCTTTTCGATTAAGGAGTGCAGCAGCTATCGTAGTGCCGTCAGATATTTTTCCACGGCGGTTTGCATCCACTAAGTTTTGTAGTGCAACAAGGCTTGATCGGTTCGGTACGAGGCGAGCGTTTACAAAAAGCACATGGTCAGAATCTTTTTGGAAAGTGTACTTTGAATCTGCGTAGCATTCCCAGTGAGGTGAGCGCGTATCGGCAAGCTCTTCGATGTATTGTTGCAGGTGTGGTCGCAAAAGTCGCCTGACCGCACCAAGTTCAGAGAGCATCTCGTGAAGGGTACTTATACCAATCGTGATATCACACGCCGGCCGTGCAGCAATAAGCGGCCCAAGTGCGAGGACTTCGGAATCTTCGAATACGTAAATATCCATGAAGAAAACCCTAGCAGACGTTCCACTGCGGCAGCGAGACCGCTGCTGGAAAATTAGGCTTCCGTGGCGTAATCTTCCATATACAAGCCGGAGTGGCGGAATGGCAGACGCGAAGGATTCAAAATCCTTTGCCCGCAAGGGCGTGTGGGTTCAAGTCCCACCTCCGGTATTTAAAACTCGCGTGACAGGCTATCGTTTCCGAACTTCAAGTACATATCGCATGAGGTCATCAAATTCTTGTCGATTTTTCAGCTGTCGGACAAGGTTTTCTGGCATGAGAGAAATGGGGGATTCGAAGATCTCATCAATATCGTCTTTTCGAAAAGATACAGGTGCTGGTTGAGCAAGGTTGCGCAGTATAAGTTGGTTGTCATCCTCAGACACTCGCATGCCAGTATGCTGTTTCCCATCATTCGTAATCACTGTTACCTGCGCGTAGTTTTTATCAATCCGCTTCGATGGATAGAGGAGCGACTCAACAAGTTGCTCTGGAGAGAGATTCGTCTTCAGTTCTTGAAGGTCAGGTCCGAGGCGGACGCCATTCTTGGATGGATGATGACAGGTTGCACATGCCGCTGATGACTTATAGAAAAGATTTTCCCCGGGCTTCAGGTTGCCTTGCTTCATCGCGACCTGCGCAAGTTCGCTTACGGGCGTGGCAAGCAATGTTTTTTCCAGTTCGATATTAGAAAAGACATTTTTTTCAGAGCGAGCAGCAGCCACCAATTCTGGTTCGAGTGGGTGTGCAGTCAAGAGATCAGCAGGTCGCCAGAATGTTGTCTGGGCTGTTGTTGCAGCACGGATTTGCTTCACGGTACTTGGTGAAACAGAAGCAGCTTCGTTGCCCCAAGTGTTTCGTACAAATGTTAGTACGGACGCTAGCTCTTCATCGTTGAGAAGATTTCGAAAAGCTGTCATAGGTGGCACGCCACGGGCTGGATCATACTTTTTGCCATGTACCTCCATCGGTCCCCACATCCCGTGTAAGGTTGCCTTAACAAGTCGTTCTTCGCTTCCGGTTACCCAGGGACTGTTCACAAGGGATGGATAGATAATCCCATTTCCTTTCCCGTGAGTGAGATGACACGTGCTGCAGTGGGCTTCACGTTGGTAAATTTCGGCACCAATCTTATACGCCTTACGGTCTTTGGCGTTGAGATGTTTTGGTATGTCGAATTTGACGAAATCATTCTCTGCGGGTGCAGCAAATCCGCTAGCTCCCTGCACGTCTACCTTCGTCCAGAAATGTTCTACTGTTTTAGCTGCCTCAGCCGCATGCCGGACAGTTGAGTTGAGTAAGAGTTCAAGCAGTGATTGATTTTTGACATTGTGTTGCTGATGAAGCCATAAAGCTTCAACAAGATGGTGAGCTTCTTGTTCGTTATTCGGATCGAAGCTCCCCATCCATTTTTGTGTTGCTTCTATGACGTCATCAGAGTTACGCCCGCTCAGTTCTATGCGTGTGCGATGACGAACACCGTTCACGGGGTGTTTTAAGTTTTCTAGTAGGTTCTCAATGGGTTCACCGGAAATAGCTACCGGCTTCTGTAACGGTCGATTCTTTACCGTGAGCCGGATGATTCGCCCGTGTGTATGATCACGATTAGGGTCACGAATGTTATGTTGCATGTGGCCGATAATGGCATTTTGCCAATCAGATACGTACAGTGCGCCGTCTTCACCAACAATCGCGTCAGTTGGCCGAAAGTTTCGGTCGGTGCTGTTGAGGACGTCTTGAACAGGAGTTCCCCAAACTTCTCCGAATACACGTTCGGGTTTCGTGGTCCCCTTGCTATTTGTAATCTTCACGTTTACGGTTGCAATCAAGCTGTCCTTGTTGAAAAACTCGATCTTTCCATTATGGAAACGGTCTTCGAATCCTTCTCGATTCCAGATTCGGAGTTCTGAGACTTCAACAGGTTCGGCAAAATCACCCTTCATCCAAGGATTCATTTGTATTGATGTATGAGCAAAAGTTTTTTTGTTTCCGTCAGCAAGCAATGTGACGGGGAAAACACCTTTGTTGTATTCACTCGACTGACTTAGCGTTACAGTTTTTGTGATATGTCTCGTGCCGTGAACAATCGCTGCTGCTTCTGAGATCACTTCAATTTCACAGAGATTCATCTGCTGCTTTCCGGGAACACTCAATTTGAATGAAGTAATTTTTTTATTTTTTAGTGCTGGATGATTAATGGTTATGAGCCGTCCGTTTTTTGTTACTTCAGCGTAGCTCAGGCTTTTCTTAGGTTTTGTTGCCTGTGCTGAAAGACCCTCACCCCGGTCGAGGTCATATTGGCGGATTCCGAGAAAGCCGATCGTATTACAGATAAGGAAATCCTGTTGCATGTCTTCAGGAAAATGTTCGGAGGATAAAATTTCATCGGCAGCAACGGGCCGGAATTCCTTTTCCAATAGTGTGTGCATTTTGAAGCCGTTGCCTTCTCGTCGCACCTGATACGACCGCCCGCCCGTACCGTCATTTGCATAGCAGTAGCCCCAATAATCAAAACTGGTTCCGTGTGGATTTGGCTTGTTTTCAGCGTGTGGTGTGATCGCGAATGTCCGAGGGTCGAACCGATACATTCCAGATTGGCCAATAGCCAGATTTTGCTTCCACGGCGTTTCATGATTGTTCATGAGAAAAATGCCACTCTGCCAGTACATTCCACCGTCCGGCCCATAAATCAAATTGTTGGCAGCGTGATGTGTGTCAGAAGTTCCCAAGCCTTGGAGAAGTGGATAGCGGAGGTCTGCAACATCATCACCATCCGTATCTTTTAGAAAAATTAAGTCGGGGCCTGAAGTGACCACCACGCCACCTCCCCAGAATTCAAAGCCCAACGGATTGTGAACATGAGCGAAGCTTTTTCTATTATCTGCAACACCATCACGATCTGTGTCTTCAAGAATGACGAGAGCGTCATTCATTTCCTTTAAGGGTTCCCACTTGGGATATGTGTTCCAGCAGGCTGCCCAGAGCCGGCCTTTTCCATCAACTTGCAATTGGACAGGATTTGCAAAGTCTTCAAACATATCCTCCGAGGCAAAGACATTAAGTTCAAAGCCTTCCGGCACGTTGATTTCAGCAATGCTTTCTTCTGGACTGAGATAATCAACATCTCCCTCCTTTTCCGCGCTCGAGCTTTTACTACCTCCTCCAATATTAGAAGTAACTTTAATTGGAGGTGGTACGTTACTGTCATCAGCCGTAGTGGTCCGTCCGTTTGCAGCTGCCCAAAGAACGGAATCACGATTTGATGTCATTACATCAAGCATCACTAATTCGTTTCGCAAAACATCGGCATTACTCTGTCCGTCAACGAATGTGAGTTTCGCACGTGAACCCCAGATGTCATTACCGTCAGTCGCATGATAGCGGTTATGCCAAGTCCAGTTTTTTTCC
>JABAAH010000020.1:5757-11352 GCA_014238855.1 Planctomycetota bacterium | reverse complement strand
TGCATTAATCCGTGTGCCATCAGGAAGATTTGGATTCGCTGTTGGTTCGTATGCAATAGGGCTAAAGAGAACAAATCGAGCATTGCAACCTTTCTCCTTACGCAGCCGTCGATATTTTTCAACGAGTTCAACAAGCTGTTTCGCGTAGAGAGCAGCATCTTGCTCACCCCCAAACGATTCATTGTATCCGTACATAATAAAAATGACCGATGGACCGACGTGTTGAAGATAGGCTTCATCGTCAGTGAAGCCTTTGCTTCGTGGCTTTCGATCAACAGTATCTCCCGAAAAACTCATGTTCCGGAAACGAATGTCCATACCTTTCAGATGATTCTGGAGAACTGTCTCCACCCAGGGATCGTGCTGCATTCGGTCAGCAAGGCCATTTCCATAGATGGCAACGGTGTCACCATTTTGAAAACGGAAGTCTTCAGCAGAAACGCTATGAGCTGGATGGAGGGTCGCAGCGGCGACAAGGCAGAGCCCGCAAGTCCAGATTGTGACGGCACGGAGCAGTTGAAATCGGAATTTTTTATTGTCTGGTAGCATATTTATAAACGAAGTTTTGAGGGCATTCTCTGTAATTACTCTGTACACACCATCCATTTTGGCAGACAGCTTAATCTTACACTTCAATCGTACACACAGTGGCTCGTGGGACATCATCGAGCAAATGACGGAAAATATGATAGCTACTGCGAAGAAGCAAAACCACCTTCGTTTCAGGTGGTTTTTCAAAACTATCAGAGAGTTTGGCAGTGGTGGAATTTTAAGAATATTGCTTGATAACAAGCGAAGGATTGCGTGACATGTACCAATGACTTCGAGATAGAGGTGGGCTACCATGCGAAGCTTTTTTCAATCGAAGCAATCTCAAATTTTGTAAAGTTTTAAAATCAAGATCAGGTGAATGCGTGAGTCAGCAATACCACGGTTTTTATGTCCGAAGCAGAAGAGCGATCCCTGGCATACTCTTGAAATGGGGAAGTCGCAGAGACTTGGTCAGCTTCTGCGCGTCTTGTTCTAGTTTTTCCAAAAGTGCTTTTTTGTGGACAGTAGTATTTTTTGTCGGAGTGTCTGGAAATACAGATGCTGTGCATCAAGACAAAGAAAAAAATCCTTCGATTGAAGAATTAGTGACGACCGTTCGTCCTTCTGTAGTCACAATTCGTCATACTGGACGAGGAGGCCAAGACGCTGGCCTTGGAACAGGGTTTGTTGTTTCATCCGATGGTCTTATAGCCACGAATTTACATGTGATCGGGGAAGCGAGGCCAATTTCTGTTGAACTTTCAGATGGTCGTGTCTTGGACGTTACAGAGATCCATGCGACAGACCAAATCGCAGACGTTGCTGTTATTCGCGTAGAAGCAGATGATTTACGCCCGTTACCGTTAGCTGATGCTGGTTCACTTCGCGATGGACAAGAGGTTGTCGCGATTGGAAATCCCTATGGGCTTGAACGAAGTGTTGTCGTAGGTCGTGTTTCAGGCAAGCGAACTATTGATGGCATGGAGATGATTCAATTAGCCATTCCGATCGAGTCTGGCAACAGTGGCGGGCCATTGCTCGATCGAAGTGGAAAAGTTCATGGTGTATTGACTCTAAAGTCACAGGTTACTCGCAATCTTGGGTTTGCGTTAGCAGTCGATCGTGTTCAAGGTTTGCTGAGGAATCCAAATCCAGTTCTTATTCATAGATGGCTTACAATTGGTCAGCTTGACCCAACGGAATGGCTGACTGTTGGTGGCGGTCTCTGGCGTCAACGAGCTGGCAGAATACTAGTATCCGGTGAGGGAAAAGGCTTTGGAGGACGAATTCTCTGTTTAGCGAGAGAGGCTTTGCCGACTCTACCGTACGAAGTAACCGTCCAAGTGAAGCTTGATGATACGTCGGGAGCAGCTGGGCTCGTTTTTGCAGCAGACGGAAAAGACAAGCACTATGGATTTTATCCAAGCAACGGTCGTCTACGATTTACTCGTTTTGATGGTCCAACGGTATATACATGGAAGGTGATTGAAGATGTCAATGTGCCTGACTACCGTGTAGGCGACTGGAATCATCTTCGTGTGCGCGTTGAAGAAGATTTCATACGCTGCTTTGTGAATGATCAAGAGGTCATCGTATCAACGGATCGGAATTTGCGAGCTGGAAAACCAGGTTTTGTTTCTTTTCGGGGAACGGAGGCAAAATTTCGCCGGTTTTTCGTTGGTGATGAGGTGCCACGGTTGTACCCAGACGAAGCTGTTTTGGAACATATTGAAAAAATAACGTCTGGATTTCAGGAGATCGACCCGAGGAATGGAACTGTGGTGGATTTCTTGGCAGAGGTTGGGCCGACAACTGTATCTGCACTCGAGCTTAAAGCTCATTCGTTGTTACGTCAGTCTGAGCAATTACAGATATTGGCTGGTCAGGTTCATCATCATCAAGTAATCGAACAGCTTTCAGAAACTGTCGATGTTGATGATCACACCATAGACATGTTTCGAGCCGCATTGCAGATTGCAAGTCTTGATAATTTAGAACTTGATTATGAAGCATCTCTTGCAGATCTTGAAAGACTCTCATCATCAATCAAAGTGAGGTTGCCCCAAAAAGCAGATGATGTGACGTGCATAAGAATGTTAGACAAGGTACTCTTTGAAGAACTTGGTTTTCATGGAAGTCGTGGAGATTATTACAATCGTTCTAACAGCTATGTGAACGAGGTTCTTGATGATCGGGAGGGCATTCCTATAACGTTAGCAGTTCTTTATATCGAACTTGCGAAACGGCTCGGTGTTCAAGTTCATGGCATTGGTTTCCCAGGACATTTTTTAGTTCGCTTTGATTCCTCCGAGGGCCATTCGGAGTGGATTGATGTCTTTGAGCGAGGGAAGCGGCTTACGTATGAAAATCTTGTTGAGCGACTTTCTGAACAAACGGGAGAAGTACTCAACGAGAGTCACCTTGAGGTTTCATCATCTCGTGAAATACTGTCGAGGATTCTCAATAATCTGTTATCAATTGCGATTCAGGAGAAAGATGCAGAATCAATGCTTCGGTATTCAGATGCGATGGTCGTCATTCAACCAGATTCTGCCCGAAGCCGTTTTCTTCGAATGCTTACCGCCCGGCAACTCAATCACTTTGAAACTGTGAAAAAAGATGCTCGTTGGCTTCTGGCGCAACAGCCGTCCGGTATTGATCTGGTCATGGTGAAACGCCTGCTGCAAGCACTCGAGGCAGATTCGGACAAATAACACGACGCTCTATTGGGTAGGCATTGGTGGGTAGGCGTTGGACTAATCAGGAATCGGATCTGTGCGTTGTATCGGAGTGCCCTCCCATACAGCAGTGTCTGTTTTTTTGTCATACGTGAGTATTCGAGCGGCACTACCTGGCACGAGTTCCCTATCAATACGCGGGAGCCATTGGCGATGCTGCTTCATAACCGCTGCATATTCTGGAAGTTTGTGAACTGCAAGGTTTTCCCATTCATTTGGGTCGGCATGCATGTCATAGAGTTCTTCACTACCATCGGCGTAATGAATATATCTCCAGCGTTCACTTCGGATCGCATGATTTCCCTGGTTGTGGCTCGTTATTGCAGGTCGATCTCGCTTCGTTGTTGCATTCTTTAGCTGAGGAACCAGGCTTAAGCCTTCTAGGTCAGAACGGTCATCGAGGTCAGCTAAATCAACGAGTGTTGGGTAGATGTCGAGGAGTTCCACGGGTTGGCCGCATTTTTGTTGTGGTGTAATGCCCGGTCCCGCAAATATTAATGGCACCCTTGTACCCCGGTCCCATAATGTATTTTTTCCGGTGATCGCCTTTTCACCAAGATGCCAGCCATGATCTCCCCACACCACAATAATCGTGTTGTCCGCGTAGTCACTCTGTTCTACCGCAGACACAATACGACCAATTTGAGCATCAACAAAACTGGTGCAGGCAAGATATGACCGCACAAGGTTTCTCCACTCATTGTTTTCACGAACCCATTTTAAGCGTGGCTCCGGTAAGGACCAGTGGATGTACCATGAAAATCGTGGCGTATCGTCTCGGTCGTTTTTAAGAATTGGTGGCAAGACAGAATCATCATCCGGGTAGAGATCAAACCATTTCTGCGTGGCATAACATGGCACGTGTGGTAAGAAAAATCCTGCTGCTAAAAAAAACGGACGATCTTTTGGGGCATTTTTAATCTGTTCGACGGTCCAGGAAGCTACTTGATAATCACCCTTCTGCGTGTCGTCATTATCCAGCGGCCACACGCCCCAGTCCATGAGTGGGTGATTTCCCATGGGGGTCTCAGGAATCAGCTTTTTTGGTGGTTTGGTTCCGACACCACCAAATGCGCCGGTCACTTCAAATTCACTCTGTAAGGGCTGCTCTGCCTGCCCTTTCCGTGGCTGTTTTTTGCGGTTGCGTCTGAAACCATGATATATCTTGCCAGTTGATGCAGTGTAGTAGCCATGATTTGCAAAGTGCTGTGGAAGGGTGACACGATCAGACCATTCGGGGACTGTGCGAAACCATGGACTCAGTCCATAAATACCCGTTGTCGTTGGGCGTAATCCAAGCATGAGACTAGTCCGGGAAGGATTGCACAGTGGTGCTTGGCAGTGTGCGTTAATAAATGTCGTCCCCCGTTTGGCAAGGGAATCAATATGTGGTGTTTTGGCAAGTGGATGTCCATTGAGATGTCCAATCCAATCATTTTGGTCGTCGATGGCTATGAATAGGACGTTCGGCTTATCAGCTGCATACACGGATGAACAGACAGCAGACGAACAGACAGCAGCTAGGAAACAACAGGTAGTAATAGTTTTCATAGATTTGTGATCTTTATTTTTGTTTTTTCCAATCAGGAGATTTTTTTTTCAAGGGACCTGCCATTGGCGGTGTCTCATAAAATTCACCTTCTCGGATAAGTCTCGGATCGCCAGTACGTTGCATTTCATCGAGAAGTCTTTTCGTCAGCTCTTCTTCAAGAGCAGCATACTGTTGGTGGCCAGCCAAATTATGCATTTCGTGAGGATCAGATTTCAGGTCAAATAGTTCAATAAGGGGTCTTTTCCCATAGACTTTGTCAAAATATTTTTTCCACGGATCAGTTTTGCGTGCTTTAATCAACCATGCTTTTGTTGGTCCGGCATCTTCGTCGGCTAATGTAATACGTGTATTTGTTTCGAGCTCTTCGACTGTTGGCTCTGGGCCCTCTTCCAGGCGATATGGGTCGCCCATCGGCCACCGATCTGGACGAAAGTTCATAATCAAAACGTAATCTTGAGTACGGATCGCACGTTGAGGGAAGGGTGTAAAGTCGGCCCGTGCACTCTCAACGTGTCGTTCACGGCCTGTAAATACACAGTCTCGTGTTTGATCGATGAAGCCAGATTTTTTTGAATGAAGAAGCGGCCATAGTGATCTGCCAGTCATTGATTTAGGCGGTTTGGTTTTTGCAGCCTCAAGGAATGTAGGAGCGAGATCAATCAGGCTCACCATGTCATCAACAACGCGGCCGCCAACAACGCCTGGCCCGGTTATGGAGAGACACACACCTGTACCAAAACTGTACAGGTTACATTTGCCATGAGGAAAACCAGG
>JABAAH010000020.1:0-5749 GCA_014238855.1 Planctomycetota bacterium | reverse complement strand
ATGCTTTTGTTGGTCCGGCATCTTCGTCGGCTAATGTAATACGTGTATTTGTTTCAAGCTCTTCGACTGTTGGCTCTGGTCCCTCTCTCAGACGATATGGGTCGCCGATCGGCCACCGATCTGGACGAAAGTTCATAATCAAAGCGTAATCTTGAGTACGGATTGCACGCTGAGGGTAGGGTGTGAAGTCAGCCCGTGCAGTTTCAACGTGTCGTTCACGGCCTGTAAATACACAGTCTCGTGTCTGATCAATGAAGCCGGATCTTTTTGTGTGAAGAAGCGGCCATAGTGACCTGCCAGTCATTGATTCAGGTGGTTTGATTTTTGCGGCCTCAAGGAATGTAGGAGCGAGATCAATCAGGCTTACCATGTCATCAACAACACGACCGCCAACAACGCCTGGCCCGGTTACAGAAAGACACACACCTGTACCAAAACTGTACAGATTGCATTTCCCATGAGGAAACCCAGGTGCTCCGTGGTCTCCACTAATGACAATGAGTGTGTTCTCAGTGATGTTGGCTTTTTCGAGTTCATCGAGTAGAGCGCCAACAGCCGCATCCCAAGCAGCTATTTCACCAAAATAATCTGCCAGATCCTGTCGCACTTCTGGAACATCAGGCAAGAAATCAGGCATCTTTCCTTGGAGAGAATTGGGGTCGATACCCCAAAGATCCTTGCCGCTGCCTTTGATCCATTTTCGATGCACATTCGTCGGTCCAAACCAGTAACAAAAAGGCTGGTTCTTGTTACAGCTTTTAAGCAGATCACGGAAGTTGTCGCGCACCTCATTCAGAATGTTTTGTTTTGCAGTGGCTTGAGGAGTTCCATCTTCAACTAGTTTCGTGACGTCTTGAGAAAATCTATTTATCCGCCCGCCGCGTTTCGTGAAACGTTCATCATGAGTAAATGGAGAATTAGCGGGCGTTCCTGGACTCCACACCTTATGGGAGTAGCCGATGCAGTAGCCCTGCTCTCGAAGGAGCGGCGGAAAACTCGGAATTGAACTGTCATAGACAGCGCCCTGAAGTATTGATCCTGTTCCAGTTTGCCAGAAATGTCGGCCTGTCAGTAAGGCACTACGACATGGAGTGCATGATGGCGCACTTACGTGAGCATTGCGAAAAATCACACCGCGACTAGCAACCTTGTCGAAATTTGGTGTTTGGACGACGTCGTTGATACCACCGGCTCCATCAATTTTTGAAAGAACCGAGGCATGTCGGCCCCAGTCATCAGCGAACAGAAATAAAATATTTGGTCGTTCTTCAGTGTTCTTCTCGACAGCCCACCCAGCATTTTCACAACAGACATTTGTCAGAATGAAAAGTATAAGAAGCCTTCGAAGTGCTTTGAGAGCATCGAGCGACGTGCTTAGGGAAGAGACCATGCCGTGCGTTCCAAAGAAAAAGAAGAAAAAGTAGAAAGTGCGTACCCGCTATCAATTTATGTTAATGCACAATTGCACGATTTCTTTTACAAAAAGTGTGGTCGCAAATGTACAAAAAACTGCTTGGTTTATACTAAGTTGAGTTATTTTTTGTCGACAAAGGGTGTAGGACGCGTAATGATACGAAGGTATGCAACATTAATACATATTGTCATAGCGTGAATAGGAAGTAATTGCCATCGTTTCAAGCCGATCTAGTAGGGAAAATCAATTAGAATCAATCAATTTTTAGTGGAAGCATGCATAAAGCCACTCAATCGTGCGTTCTGTTCTTGCTTGTGTTTTCCGTTTCTCTGGGAGCTGAGCATGTTGAATTTACAAAGGATGTTCTGCCAGTCCTTCAACGACATTGTTTTGAATGTCATGGTCCTGGCGTACAAGAGGGTGGTCTGCGTTTCGATGATCGAGATGAATTTTTGTCCGGTGGTTATTCAGGACCTGCAGTAGTTTCTGGCCAGCCCAGTGAGAGCGAACTGCTTCGCAGAGTGTTACTCGATCGGTTGCAGGACGATGCAATGCCCCCCGTGGGGCCTGGGCTTTCAGGCCGTGAAGAGATCGTGCTTCGTCGATGGATTCAACAAGGTGGTGAACTGCCAGATACGATTCCGCAGCAAAAGCACTGGGCATATGTTGCTCCGGTTCGGCAGTCTCCACCGGCGGTTGGCCTACAAAGCGAGCCGATTATTGATTCGACTATTGATGGTTGGATCGTGGCGGCACATGCGGAAAAAGGCCTTCAGTTTGCTCCAGTTGCGAAAAAAAGTCAGTTGATCCGACGTCTTGCATTTGACGTGACTGGCTTGCCACCAAGCCCAGAGGTAGTTGCGGCATTTGAGGCAGACGACCGTGATGACGCATATAAAAATCTTGTTGATGAGCTCCTCCAAAGTGAAGAATTTGGCGTTCGATGGGCACGGATGTGGCTCGATCTGGCACGGTATGCGGATTCCCATGGATTCCAGCGAGATGACCTGCGGAATATGTGGGCGTATCGGGATTGGGTGGTGGATGCGTTGAACGACGACATGCCTTTCGATCAGTTCACAATCACACAAATTGCTGGTGATCTCCTGCCTGACGCAAATGAAGCAACACGAATTGCTACGGGCTTTCATCGCTGCGCACCAACCAACGTAGAAGCAGGAACGGATCCAGAAGAGAGTCGCATTAATCAAGTTTTTGACCGAGTGAACACAACGGCTGCTGTGTGGTTGGGAGTCACACTGGAATGCGCTCAATGTCACGACCACAAGTATGACCCGTTTTCGCAAGAAGAGTACTATCGCTTCGCAGCGTATTTTAATTCAACAGAAGCAGAAGCAGAACGAGCCAATCCAAAGGTGCCATCTTCAATCAAGTTCATTGGCCCATCAATGAACTTAAGCCATGATCCATGGGAAACAGAACGAAAAGGCATCGACCAAAGTCTCAGTGATGCTCGGAAAGATGTGAAAAAATTTAAGGGGGGCAAAACAGAGAAGGATGTCATTCAAGATGAAAGCAAACAGCCTACTACCTGTGGTGGAGAGACGTTCGTCGATCAACAGGATCAGCAGGACGATGCCGATGTGCGTTTGAAGACAATGGAAAAGAAAGTCAGACAATTACAAAATAAGCTGGCTTCGATTCCAGAGGCGAAGACACTCATCATGAAAGAGAAGGCGACATCGCGTGAAACTTTTATTTTTAATCGTGGGGACTTTACGGACCCGTCAAAGCAGGTTGAGGCGGGCACACCAACTGTGCTTGGTGGAACTGTGCTTGGTGGAAGGTCTGAAAATTCTGCAAACCGACTCATGCTTGCCCGATGGCTGGTGTCACAAGACAATCCATTAACGGCGAGAGTTTTTGTAAATCGAGTCTGGTTTGAGATTTTCGGCCAAGGCATTGTCAGCACACTCGAGGATTTCGGTATCAAAGGTGAACGACCAACACATCCAGAATTGCTCGATAGTCTTGCAGTTGAGTTTATGGAAGATGGGTGGAGCCTTAAAAACTTGGTTCAACGCATTGTCTCCAGCAGAATGTATCGGCAGTCTTCAACTGTAACTTCGGAGAAACGGTTACAAGACGTTCAAAATAAATGGCTTGCGAGAGGCCCACGATTTCGTCTGGATGCAGAAGGCATTCGGGATAACGCACTCACTATCGCAGGGTTACTTAGTACTGAAAAAGGTGGGCCATCGATTTGTCCACCACAGCCAAATGGTTTGTGGACGAAGCTTGGTGGTCAGAAATATATATATGAAGTGAGTCCGGGTGAGCAACAATACCGTCGTGGCATTTATGTTGTTCTCAAGCGAGGTAGCCCATATCCAAGTTTTATGACCTTTGATGCAACTGAACGTATGACGTGTGTAATAAGGCGTTCTCGGTCTAATACACCAC
The DNA here is from genome assembly GCA_014238855.1 of Planctomycetota bacterium. GTDB lineage: Bacteria > Planctomycetota > Planctomycetia > Pirellulales > UBA1268 > UBA1268. The sequence goes on along the minus strand of JABAAH010000020.1, from coordinate 1,911 downwards.
TGCAGTCGCTGGTTCTATTGAACGACCCAGTGTACACCGAGGCTGCCTTTGCTTTTGGGAAACGGATGCTCTCTGAGTCACCGGAGGATACTGATACGTCACGTATTGACTATGGATTCTGTATTGCAGTCAGCCGGCAGCCAACAGCACGTGAAGTGAATCTGTTGCAAAAATTATTGAATTCAGAACGACAAGCATTGGTAGCGAATCCAAAAAAAGTTGAAGTGATAATGAAAGATCATTCTGGAATCGATATACCGGAAAGCATGGATTCGAATGAGCTTGCAGCATGGTATGTGATAGCCGCAACGATTTTAAATCTTGACGAAACAATCACCAAAAACTGAGAGCACGGTAGGTCGTATGAGACAGCCAAAGCCTGAGCAAAGAATGAATTTCCTTAATGTTTCTCGGCGTCATTTTTTTCGGCAGGGTTTAGGGCTCTCAGCAGTTGGGCTATCGACATTGTTGGCAAGCGATTCTCTGGTGGCTCAAGAACCCGGTGTAAGAAATCGGTCTCTTGGCAATGCTTCTCACTTCAGCCCTCGCGCGAAGTCGGTGATCCATCTCCATATGGTGGGGGCACCATCCCAGATCGATATGCTTGATCCAAAGCCCGTCCTTTCAAAGCGACATGGTGAAAACTGTCCGGAAGCATTTCTTGATGGTTTAAAGTTGGCATTTATCGGTGATAAAAAAGTTCTTGCAGGTTCACCATTTCAATTCTCTAGGCAAGGTAATGTTGGGCTTGATGTCGTTGAACACCTTCCCTGCCTCGGGGGTGTGGCAGATGAATTGTGTGTCGTACGCAGTCTGCACACCGATGAAATCAACCATGCTCCGGCCCAGATGTTCATGCATAGTGGCTTCGGGCGCGGTGGACGGCCTTCCCTTGGTGCTTGGACAACGTATGGTTTAGGAAGTGAAAACGAGAATCTTCCAGCATATGTTGTATTGCTCTCTGGTCCTGCCGGTGGTGCTGGTTCACAGCTGTGGTCAAACGGTTTTTTGCCAAGCATTCATCAGGGTGTTCGTTTTCGTTCCAGTGGTGACCCGGTGCTTTACCTCAGCAATCCAGCTGGTCGATCTCGCGAAGATGGGCGGCGATTGCTTGATACCGTCAACGGTCTCAATTCTCTACGTCTTGCCGAAACTGAAGACCCAGAAATTGCGACACGAATCAGCCAGTATGAAATAGCGTTTCGAATGCAGGCAAGCGTTCCAGATCTTACTGATTTGTCGACTGAGACTGTTGAGACGTTGGAACTTTATGGCGTGGAACCAGGGAAGCCGTCATTTGCAGCCAACTGTCTCCTTGCCCGCCGGCTCATCGAACGTGGAGTTCGCTTTGTGCAGCTTTTTGATTCCGATTGGGATCATCATGGGAATCTCAAAATTAGATTGCCTACTAAATGCCGTGATGTTGATCAGGGTATGGCGGCACTCGTAACGGACTTGAGAAGGCGAGGTTTGCTTGATGAAACTCTTGTGGTCTGGGGAGGCGAGTTTGGCCGAACGCCGCTGGCCCAAGGAAACGCAGATACACCCACTACAAAAAAACGGGAACCGGGTCGTGATCATCATAAGAATGCTTTCACGATGTGGCTTGCTGGCGGTGGTACAAAGCCCGGAACGATCTATGGTGCAACGGATGAATTAGGATTTTCCATTACAAATAATCCTGTTCACGTGCATGACATCAACGCCACAATACTCCAACTTCTTGGATTCGACCACACAAAACTTACGTTCCGTCATCAAGGTAGGGACTACCGACTCACCGACGTCCATGGTGATGTTGTGCGCGATATTCTTTTGTGATCTCAGGCCAGATCATTTATGAAGCGGTCTGAGTGACAGACATTCATTGACATGGATGGCTCTGTTTTGTCTGTATCATGCAACCGGATT
>JABAAH010000209.1 GCA_014238855.1 Planctomycetota bacterium | reverse complement strand
GTAGTTGGCCGAGACCACCATTCTTGAGCTGAAGAACCGCTAGGCATGTGTCTTCGACTTCAACATGGACTGGATCATGAGACTTTAAAGCAGTTAAGGCAGCCACACGTTCAACTGGATTGACAGTTTGTGGAATGTGGGGCATTGATGCATGGGCGATCCACTGGAGAGCGTCAACGCCATGTATCGATTGGTTCATTAAGGCGCCGCCGCCATCAAGTGCAAGAGATCCCTGCCAGCGTCCTGGTCCGTAGTAGGTGTCATCTCGCCACCATGGGACTGCACTAGATGCAATAGCCAGATCACCAAAACGACCATTGGCTGATGCTGCATGCACAGCCTGAAGAACTGGGTTGAATCTTTGTGGAAAGATTGCACCTAAACAGACACCCGCTTTGTCAGCAGCTTTGATCATACGGTCGATTCGCCGAGTGGTAATCTCAAGAGGTTTTTCACAAAGAACGTGAACCCCTTTTCGTATCGCTTTGAGGGCTACTTCGAGGTGAGCACCTGAGGGTGTTGCAA
>JABAAH010000208.1 GCA_014238855.1 Planctomycetota bacterium | reverse complement strand
GAAACTGCTAAAGGGTCACCGGACCAAACACTGGATGCGTGCGTTCTACGCGATTGTGTCGGGCATACAACTTAAAAAGGCTAACCTCAGGGGATCAGGTTACAAAGACTTTTTTCAAGCTGGGAAAAGCGTTGAGACAATCGATGATGTCACCAGCGTTGCTGACATCATGAACGAACTGCGTGATGGTGATGGCACGTCATAGGGACCCGGCAACGTTATTCGCTGATGTGCCAGAAGTCGTTCGGTCGGATTCCAATTCCAAAACTTGTACCTTTATTTCAAGGTTCACCGAACCAGTCGGGGCGACAGGACTTGAACCTGCGACCTTTCGGCCCCCAGAATTTTCCAGCCAACCTCTACAAAAATTCCAAAACCACTTGGATTCATGCGTTGTAACGTAACTCAAAAGTTTCGACAACTCATTCCAAATTCCCCGTTTATTTCACTTATTGCATCCATTGCAGAGGTTTATCGGGGACAGAATAAAAAAAAAAAAAAAACTTCCCCTCATCCCAATTGATTGTG
>JABAAH010000207.1 GCA_014238855.1 Planctomycetota bacterium | reverse complement strand
AGGTTGAAAATGAAAACAAGACTTACATTAATCTCATCGGATTCATGGCTTGCAGCATTGACGACGTCAGATTGAGCGGTTGATATGGTGATTGAATGAACGGATTTGTTGCTCCATGAACAATGATAAAACAGTGCATAGTAGAAAGCTCATTTCTCGCTGTTGTATTGGCTTGGCACGTGTTGCAAAGCCAATCATAAGAAATGTAGCGAAACGACATCTACTACGGTAACACGAAAAGTGTCTAGGATGCCCGCAAAGGACGAGCAATCTGTTTCGAGGATTGGGGATAAAAAGCATGAAAATAACAAGTAGGTTATCTGTCAGCCTCGTTCTCGCCGTCGGCTTGACTGTCATCAACAGTGTGCAGGTTGCTGCCGTGGCAGCTGAGTTTTCAATCAAGCAAGAGCCGGCTGGCGATATTGCTATTTACATCAATGACCAACTGTTCACTCGGTACGTCACGTCAGACAAGGTTTCCAACAAGTGTTACTTCTGGCCAATCATTGGTCCGGGAGTCATCAAGAT
>JABAAH010000206.1 GCA_014238855.1 Planctomycetota bacterium | reverse complement strand
TGGCGCGTGTATTGCAGACGCTCAAAGAAGAAGGCCTCGCTGAAAACACCATCGTGGTCTATGCGGCTGACAACGGCTACTACATGGGTGATCGCGGCTTCGCCGGAAAATGGTCACACCACGAGCAATCCCAACGCGTGCCCCTCGTCATTTTCGATCCACGGCAACCGAAGCAGCATCGCGGGCACACCGTCGATACGATGGCGCTCAACCTCGATCTGCCAGCCACCTTTCTGGACTGGGCCGGGGTGCCGGTTCCGGCCAGCTACCAGGGCGCCAGTTTGAAACCGATGATCGAAGGCAAAGCCACCCCCGAAACATGGCGCGAAGATTTTTTCTGTGAACACTCCAATCCACGCTACGCAATGTCCTGGGAAGGCGTGCGGGGATCGCGCTTCAAGTACGCCCGTTATGTGGACCAGAAGCCCGCCTACGAGTTTCTCCACGACCTCAAAGATGACACTGACGAACTTGTCAATCTGGCGACCAATCCGGAGTATGCGGCACAATTGAAGTTAATACGGCGGCGGACCGA
>JABAAH010000205.1 GCA_014238855.1 Planctomycetota bacterium | reverse complement strand
AATTGGTGATTTTTCAAAAATGTCGGATTTGAATGAGATTTGGTACACTTGTTCTTCTAGATGTACAAATTGATTTTGGGTCATTTTCACGTTAATCGAAAATCCAAAATGGCCGCCATGGCAACCATTTTGAATATTGTCGAAATTTTGTCCGGACTACTTCTTCGGAACCAAAAGTGATAGAGACATGGGGTTTTCACTATTAGCTTCAGCTTACATTGTATATCTGCCCATTTCAAAATTGGAAGTTTACGACATTCAAAATGGCCGCCGTGACGTCATATGTAAAATGGGCGTAACGCCAAATTTTTAACTTCCTCAAAAATAGTCCGATCTTGACGAAACTTAATACGTAGATGCATACGAGTGTCCCGAGTGATATTACGCTACTTTCGTTTCCGTAAAATGTCCAAGATGGCCGCCATGACATCATAATTGGCGATTTTAAAAACACTTGACCAGCCATTTCCAAACTTTTTTTTTTAAATTGGCATGTAAGATCATGTATGTAAGTACTTCAAGAAACAACACGCA
>JABAAH010000204.1 GCA_014238855.1 Planctomycetota bacterium | reverse complement strand
CTCCGTAACGCGGAGTGAGGGCGACCTTAAGGAAAGTGCCACAGAAAATACACAGCCTACCCGACTTTTAATGGTCGGCGGCAATGGTGAAAAGGCGAGGTAAGAGCTCACCAGTACTGCTGGTGACAGCGGTAGCTTGGTAAACCCTATCTGGAGCAAGATCAAATAGGAAAGTGTTTGAGGGCTGCCCGTCCGATACTTTCGGGTTGATTGCTTGAGCCTGTTGGCAACAGCAGGCCTAGATTGATGGTCACCGCTTCATTTTATATGAAGAACAAAACCCGGCTTATGGTTTACTTCGGCTCCCCTACCTGGAAATATTTAATTCTGAACTCCTAACTCACCATCACTGCTATGAAATTCACTGCTTCCATTTTCATTTTTTTCTGACTTCTTGAAATAAGGTAAAACTTCTTCATATGACCAGCCTTCATTTCCAAGTTGTCGCCATAAGTCATAATCTCTTGAATGGCCACGAACATAAAGCATTCCATTTATATTACTAGAACCTCCAACCCCCTTACCACGTGGGAAAAAAAGT
>JABAAH010000203.1 GCA_014238855.1 Planctomycetota bacterium | reverse complement strand
CATTTCACCCGTTCAAGGCTGATAAACCGAGCCCGAGTCAAGTTTTGATTTCAAACATCGATTTAAATATACTTTATTAAATCAAATTTTCAAACTAAATGAATGGTATCATTTTATTGTGCATAAATAAAGTAAAACCGATTTTTTAAAAACAATTTCATGCAAAATGAAACAAGATTTATAAATTGCATTCTTCAAATCGTACTGGGCAAAGCCGGAATCGGTCTCAGACTTCTATTGACATAAAATCGAAGACAAGTGTTCAAAAGCATTTTTTATGTAAACAGACTGTATTCAAAAAAAAAAAAAAATATTTTATTGAGACAGCATAAATTATACAGTCAACAAAATGATCGGACAACAGTTTTTACACTATATACGTCTTTTCCCGTGAAAGTTTTAAACACAACTTCAGCACCATCCCACTAGGTTTGTGGTAAATTGACAGATTTAATATTTGGAATTAAGATAAATGCTATAATTGCATAGTTTTGGTAAGGGTTTGTTATCCGAAACGATGGTCTAGCCCATGTTCTTATTTTCT
>JABAAH010000202.1 GCA_014238855.1 Planctomycetota bacterium | reverse complement strand
ATACCGCAAAGGACATTCTGCCGGCACAGTCTCTGACAGACATCCCTGGCAGTGCATCGCTCGGCAGAGCCATATTTCACTCAAACCATATTGGGTGTGCCAAATGTCACATCATCAATGGCTACGGTGGAGAAATAGGTCCTGATCTCAGCCAGATCGCTCGCAAGCATTCAGCGATTGCACTACATGAGGATATTCTAAAACCACATGCAGCAATAGCTGCTGGGTTTGAAACAATGACCGTACTTACAAACAAAGGCACTGCGATGAGTGGGCTTCAAGTATCTGCTGGAGACCCTATTGTGCTGAAGGATGCTTCGGGGACAATTCACAGCATTACCCGCGAAAATACTGACACAATTTTTCCTTCAAAAAATTCTCTTATGCCAGAACTAGCAAACTTACTCACTACCGAAGAACTATCTTCTCTTATTCAATTTCTTCAATCAGCAGCAAATCAACAACCAGGCATGTAGGGTGACGGTACAGTAAACGCATTCAAAACAATTTCCTTATATGCCTTCCTTTTCAGGAACGACTGCTTT
>JABAAH010000201.1 GCA_014238855.1 Planctomycetota bacterium | reverse complement strand
AGCAAGAACACCTCCCCAATCAGGCTCACCCGCATGCCAGCAATCACCAAGTACATTTGCCATCGCTGCTGGAGTAAGAGCAGTTGTGACACCGAGAGGCAATCCACAGACAGCTCGTACCTGTTGTTCAAATTGGCTCGTTGGACAGGACTCAATCGTCAGGTGTCCAGAGTTATGAGTTCGCGGTGCAATCTCATTCACAAGAAGACAATTTTCCTGTGTTAAGAAAAACTCTATGCATGACACACCAACAACTTGCAACTCCGAGAGGACTATCGCTGCAAGATGCTCAGCCTCACCCAAGACTTCTGCTGGTAACTCAGCCGGGCACGAACTGACGTCAAGAATATGATTCCTATGTTCATTTCGAATTGCAGGAAATGCGACCACAGCACCGTCGAGACCTCGCGCTGCAACAACGGACAGCTCACACTGAAAATCAATCCACTCTTCAAGGACACACGTTGCTCCACCGAGCCGCTCCCATGCATGACCTATATCAGAAGTTGTTTTTATGAGTTCCTGCCCCTTTCCGTCATACCCAAAG
>JABAAH010000200.1 GCA_014238855.1 Planctomycetota bacterium | reverse complement strand
GGCACCCATACGCTGTTCCTGAAGCAAATTGTCAAGAATTTTTTCACTGTGTTCAGGCAACCAGTTAATATGCAATCGCACATCTGAGTCTGCATGCTGTTCAATCAGCCAATGACGGCTGATATCGAGAATGGATGGTCCTGAAAGACCAAGATGCGTACACAATGTACTGCCTGAGTAGGTACACATCCGTTTTCCTGATGCTTTTGAAAGTGTGACTGCCGCAGGAACGGTTACACCTGATAAGCCTCTTATCCAGTGCCCGTCTACCAAAGTCAGTGGAACCAAAGCAGGAACTAATGGCTTGGTGATTGTATGCCCTAGTTTTTCTACCAATCGATAACCACTTCCATCGGATCCACTCTTTGGCAATGACTTGCCACCTGTACATACAATAACATTTCGGGCTAACAACACACCTTCTTCTGAAACCACTCGAAGCCGTGGCTCTTTGTTACGCCCTTTTGCTAGGCCATTGCACGGAAGTTGATCAATATCAGTAACACGTGCAGGGTGCCGAATGAACGCGTCTACCGATTGTGCTTGGTC